>CALWSX010000131.1 GCA_944384285.1 uncultured Lachnospiraceae bacterium | reverse complement strand
ATGTTGTATAGTGTTTTAATAGATTTGGTTGAAAATAAAGGTGTAATTTTGTTTTATGTAGGGAATCATGGGAACTTTGATAATTTAGTGATAAAAAATTTAAAAAAATTAAAATCAGAATATTCACATATTGATTATATTATAGTATTAGCTTATATTCCAAAAGAAATAAATGAGATAAGGTCTAAAACTTATCACAACACAGTTTATCCTGATGGATTAGAGAAAGTACCACAAAGATATGCTATAATTAGTCGTAATATGTGGATGATTAATAAATCCGACTATGTTGTAACTTATGTAAAACATACAATAGGGAATGCATATAAATTGAAAAGCTTAGCGGAAAGAAGGGGAAAGAAAATTATAAATCTTGCATAAATAAAATAAAACCCTGCTGATATTTTTATATTTCAGTAGGATTTTAAACTTTTCTAAATTACATTTCGTTTAAATACTGTTCGTATTTTACGTCTTCAAGCTTTTCTGCTTTGTTTAAGACTGTATCCAAGAGTCCTTTTTTGTAATCGCATACTTTTTTATAAACTTCGTCATCAAAAGAGCCAATAATTTCTGCTGCAAGTATTCCGGCGTTTTCAGCTCCGTTAATAGCAACAGTTGCAACAGGAATACCACCAGGCATCTGTACGATAGAATAAAGAGAATCAACACCACTTAAAGTAGAAGTTTTGATAGGAACTCCGATAACAGGCACAGAAGTAAGAGCAGCTGTCATTCCCGGAAGATGAGCAGCTCCGCCCGCACCGGCGATTATTACTTTTAATCCTTTTTCTTTTGCGGATTTTGCATATTCGTACATTCTGTCCGGTGTTCTGTGGGCAGAAACGATAGTAAGCTCATAAGGTACACCGATTTTGTCAAGAAATTTTGCGGCTTTACTCATTACAGGGAGATCAGAGTCGCTTCCCATAATAATTCCAATAAGAGGCTTCATTATTTTCCCTCCTTAAGATTGCTTATTGTATCCATAACATAATTTGCAAATTCTTCATTTGTAACACCTGTATCTCTGCCTGTAATTACATATTTTTTCTCTGTAACTGTGCAGATATCAAGGGCTTTTTCAAGAAGTACAGATTCTTTCTGGTAGCCAATGTGTGAAAGAAGAAGTACAACAGCACGAATAATACTTGAAGGGTCAGCATATTTTGCACGTCCTTCAGTAACCATACGAGGTGCAGAACCGTGGATAGCTTCAAACATAGCATATTTTTTACCTATGTTAGCGCTTCCGGCAGTACCAACGCCGCCCTGGAATTCAGCGGCTTCATCTGTAATGATATCACCGCACAGGTTAGGAAGAACAACAACCTGGAAGTCTTTTCTTCTGTTTTCATCAATAAGTTTTGCTGTCATAATATCTATGTACCAGTCATCAGCAGTAATTCCTTCATATTCTTTAGCTATTTCATAGAAAATTTTGAGAAATTTACCATCTGTTGCTTTAATGATGTTGGCTTTTGTAACAGCTGTTACTCTTGTTTTTCCGTTTTTAACAGCGTAGTCAAAAGCGGCACGGATAATACGTTCTGTACCTTCTGTAGTTGTAACTGTAAAGTCTACTGATAAGTCGTCATTAACGTGGAAACCGTTGCTTCCAAGAGCATAAGCGCCTTCGGTGTTTTCTCTGTAGAAAGTCCAGTCGATACCCTGGTCAGGAATTTTAACAGGACGTACATTTGCGAAAAGGTCAAGTTCTTTACGCATAGCAACGTTAGCACTTTCGATATTTGGCCATGGATCTCCGGCACGAGGAGTTGTTGTAGGTCCTTTTAAGATAACATCACATTCTTTAAGTTCAGAAAGTACATCGTCTGGAATTGCCTTATTCGCTTTAACCCTGTTTTCTATAGTAAGACCATCAATATCTTTAAAAATAATTCTTCCTTTATTGAAGTCGTCGGCTAAGAGATATTTCATAATTCTTTCAGCCTGAGAAGTTATGGCAGGACCGATACCGTCACCGCCGCAGATACCGATAGTTATTTTATCCATTTCACTGTAATTTGCAAAATCTTTTTGTGCGTTTATTCTTTCAACTCTCATAAGCTGGTCATAGAGAAGTTTTCCGAATTTTTCCTGTGCATCTTGAATAATTTTTGTGTAGTCCATTGGCTTTTTTCTCCTATCGTTAATTTTTATTTTATATTATAACAGATTAACTCTTGTCATAAATAATTTACACAAGTAGTGTGATAAAGTGATTATATCATAAATTTAAATATGCTACAAATAAAAATTTGTATAAAAATTTAAAACAATTTAGCTTTTTTAATAGCTTTTTCAATACATTCATTAACAATTTTATTGGCATCATATCCAACTATATCAAGACATTCTCCGCTTATGTAATCAAAGTTTTTAATGCCTGCAAGTTCAGAAAGAGCTTTAAGATGTTTTAAAGATATAAATTTTTCAAACATTTCAGGAGAAGAGTAATCTCCGCCTATTGTTGTAATAAATATAAGCTTTTCAGCTTTGCAAAGTCCTATAGAACCTTCTGGCGAATATCTAAAAGTAAGTCCTGCCACATAAACATTTTCTAGATATGATGTTAATGCAGCTGGGAAAGAAAACTGCCAAAATGGTGCAGCGATTATAATTTTATCAGCAGAAACAAATTGTTTTGCAAGGTCAAACATAGGACTTGAAAAGTCTCTTTTTTTAATATAAGCATCGTTTTCTTCATAATTGTCATAATGCATATATTCAGGTTTTATATTTCCAAGTTCAAGCTCTGTAATTATATCATCTGGATTATTTTTTTTGTATTCATCTAAAAAAGCATTAGCAACTTTGTAAGTTCTTGAAATTTCTTTTCCTCTTATACAAGCGTTTATAAATAAAATTTGTTTTGACATGAGATATACTCCTTTGATTTTTAATTATTCATCTTTAATTTTAGCATTAAATGGTTCTAAAAAAGTGAGGACATAATCGTCAAACTTGTTTTCCATAGATTTATCAAGAGAGAAAACTCTTTGGCTTGCTCCTGTTATAACATTAAGTTCTCCGTTTTCAAAAAGTATGTTAATAAAAAGAGAAGATGCATTTTCATGAATTTCAGGAAGCTTTTTTTCAGGGACAGAAAGTACAATTTTAAAAGTTTTCGGAAGTTTTTTACCTTTTATAAGTTCATAAACAATAGGACGGATTTCTTCCCATGATGAGAAAAATAGGTTCTCAATATCTTGCTGTTCTTCTTCGTCAAAAAAGTCATGGCATAAAGTACCGTCTATATCAAACTTTGCAAAAGTTTGTATTGAAACTTTTCTTAACTCAAATTCGTCAAAAAAAGAAGTCTTTAAAAGAGAGTACATAAATTTTTTTATTTCTGGTATGTTTATAAGTATCATATTTTTCCCTTTCAAATATTTATAAATATAATTTGCAGATTAATAAAAAACCATATTAAAAAACCTATGGAAAAAAATAAAAAAGTAGTGTATCATAAATAAAGCATTGCTTTTAAAAAATACGAATATTAAATGAGGTAAATAATATGCTTTTTAACTCAGTTCATTATATCATATTTTTCATACTGACAACTATACTTTATTTTTTAATTCCACATAAATATAGAAATGTGCTTCTTCTTATAATGAGCTACTATTTTTATATGTGTTGGAATCCTGTTTTTATAATTTTGATAGTTTTTTCCACATTTATAAATTATGTATCAGCAAGCAAAATATATAGGGCAGAAAATGATAAGAAAAAGAAGAACATTCTTAAAATTTCGCTTTTTATAAATTTTGGGCTTTTGTTCATATTTAAATATCTTATGTTTATAAGCGATACTTTTAAATATTTGTTTGAGTATTTTGGATTAACATATCCTGTAAAAGATTTTTCAATACTTTTGCCTATGGGTATTTCATTTTTCACATTCCAGGCGGTAGGATATGTTATTGATGTATATTATAACAAAATTAAGCCAATAAAAAGTTATTTTATATTTTCACTTTATATTACATTTTTCCCACAGCTTGTTGCGGGACCTATTGAAAGAAGTAAAAACCTTATACCTCAGTTTTTTGAAAAACATAAATTTGATCTTGACAGAGCGGTATATGGTGTAAAAATAATGCTTTTTGGGTTTTTCAAAAAGGTTGTAATTGCGGACAGGGTTGCTGTTTTGGTTAATACTGTTTATAATTCACCTAATAATTTCAGTGGTATGTATTATATAGTGGCAACTTTATTATTTGCATTTCAAATTTACTGTGACTTTAGTGGATATTCAGATATTGCTATAGGTTCTGCAAATGTTTTGGGATTTGACCTTATGAAAAACTTTAAAAATCCTTACCTTTCAAAGAGCATTAAAGAGTTCTGGAGAAAATGGCATATATCACTTTCAACATGGTTTATGGATTATGTCTATATTCCTTTGGGCGGAAGCAGATGTAGCAAGTTTAAAAATTACAGAAACTTAATTATAACATTCTTGGTAAGCGGGTTGTGGCATGGTGCCAACTGGACTTTTGTTTTGTGGGGATTTATACATGGTGTATTCCTTGTAATAGGAAGAATAACAGGTAAGGCAAGAGCAAGTATTAAAAAAGCTCTTCACCTTGAAAACAAATTTGGAAATCTTTTAAGTATGGCTGTAACATTTATACTTGTATGCTTAACATGGGTATTTTTCAGAGCAAACACAATTTCAGATGTATTTTATATATTCTCACATCTTTTTGATAATGCGTCTATGTGGTTTACAAGACAGTATGCTTATGAGCTTTTGACAACAACAGGGCTTAATCTTATGGAAATAAAAATAATTGTTTTGGCTCTTATTTTCCTTGTTTTATCCGAATGTTTCAGCGGAGAAGAACAGGTATATGATTGTATAGAAAGAAGAAATATAGCAGTAAGATTTTTATTTTATATAATTTTAGCGACATTTATTATAGGTGCGGGGGTTTTCTACAATGCGGGAGAATTCATCTATTTCCAATTCTAAAACTATATTTAAAATTTTAATATTTTTAATTTGTTGTGGGTTTATATTTTCATATTTTGGTAAAAAATATGAACAGGCAGCAGATAAAAACGTTATAAATTATTTTACAAAAGCACGTTTTGATGATTTTTATGCTATTCCTGAAAATACTTTAGACCTTGTTTTTGTAGGTTCATCTCATTCATATTGTTCTTTTGACCCTGAGAATTTTGATGATGAACTTAATATACTAAGTCATCAAATGGGTACGCCTTTGCAGCACCCTGATACAACATACTATGAGCTTTTAGAAATTTATAAAACTCAAAATCCAAAGGTTGTTGTAATGGAAGTATATTTTGATATGCTTAATGATGACTTTGAAATGAAACAAGCAAGCTCATTTTTTGAAGTTTTAAATGATACCGATATGAAAGAAAGGTATATAAAAGAGGCATTTCCTTTAAATGAAAAGATAAAATATAAGCTTGCGCCTGTAAGATTCCAGCAAGATTATTTTGCGTATGAAGGAAATGAAATTTCAAAAAAACTTGAAGAAAATTTGGGCGTTTATAAAAAGGCTGTAGAAACAAACGGTATAGAAGAATATCGTTCAAAAGGATATGTTTACTGTGATACAGTTATGGTAGACTCTGAGTATGATGAAACAAACCAGTTTAAAGGTTTTGACGGAAAGACATGGGAGTTTAGCAAAGTTCAAAAAGAATATCTTGAAAAGATAATAAAACTTTGTGAAGAAAAAGGAAGCGAGCTTATATTCGTAACTGCTCCTATTGCAAATGTTTCTGTAGACTATCTTTCACATTATGAGTTTGTGCATAATGAAATCAGTGCTTTTGCAGAAGAATATGGAATTCCATATTATGACTATATTTTAATAGCCAAGGAAGAAAAAATGTTTGAAAATGAAAATTTCAGGGACGATGCACATTTAAATGACAGCGGAGTTAAAATACTTGATGAACACTTTATAGAAATTTTAAGGGAATATTTTTAAAAAGGCTTATTACAGAAAGTGACAAATAATTGACTAAATATTCCTGTTATAGTATTATAAAATTTATAGAATTTCTGTTTCGAAAGGGAGAAAAAAATGAAAGAAGAAAATACTTTAAATACAACCGAAAATAATGGTTTAAGTGAAACGGGAAACTTTATTCACAGCTACATACAAGACGATTTGGGTGAAAATACAAATAAAATTCATACAAGATTTCCTCCGGAACCAAATGGATACCTTCATATAGGTCATGCAAAGTCTATATGCCTTAACTTTGGACTTGCAAAACTTTACGGTGGAAAATGTAACTTAAGATTTGATGATACAAATCCAACAAAAGAAGATGTTGAATATGTTGAATCTATTAAAGAAGATGTTAAATGGCTTGGTTTTGCTTGGGAAGACAGACTTTATTTTGCATCATCATATTTTGATCAGTTTTTTGATATCGCAGTAGATCTCATTAAAAAAGGAAAAGCCTTTGTTTGTGATCTTACAGCAGAAGAAATGAGAGAATACAGAGGAACTCTTCAGACACCGGGAAAAGAAAGTCCTTATAGAAATCGTTCTGTTGAAGAAAATCTTGACTTGTTTATGAGAATGAAAAACGGTGAATTTAAAGACGGAGAAAAAACACTTCGTGCAAAAATTGATATGAGCTCACCTAATATAAATATGAGAGACCCTGTAATTTACAGAATCGCTCATGCAAGCCATCATACAACAGGTGATAAATGGTGTATTTATCCTATGTACGATTTTGCGCACCCTCTTGAAGACGCTATTGAAAATATTACTCATTCTATCTGTACTATGGAATTTGAAGACCATAGACCACTTTATGACTGGGTAGTAAGAGAGGCAGGATTTAAAAATCCTCCACGTCAGATTGAGTTTGCAAGACTTGGACTTACAAACACTGTTATGAGTAAAAGAAAACTTCGTGCTCTTGTTGAAGATGGTCTTGTTGATGGTTGGGACGATCCACGTATGCCTACAATTTCTGGTTTAAGACGTCGTGGTTATACTCCTGAATCAATAAGAGACTTTTGTGAAAGAATTGGTGTTTCAAAAGCAAACAGCAAAGTAGACAGCGGACTTTTGGAATATTGTATAAGAGATGACTTAAAAGGAAAAGCAAAAGTTTTAATGGCAGTTTTAGATCCATTAAAAGTTGTTGTTACTAACTATCCGGAAGGACAAGTTGAATATGTGGAAGTTGAAAATAACCCTGTAAACGAAGAAATAGGCAAAAGACTTGTTCCTTTTACAAGAGAGCTTTATATTGAAAGAAGCGACTTTATGGAAGAGCCTGTTAAAAAATTCTTCCGTCTTGCACCTGGAAAAGAAGTACGATTTAAAGGTGCATATTTCTTAACATGTACTGATTTTGTAAAAGACGAAAATGGAGTTGTAACAGAAGTACATTGTACTTATGACCCAGAAACAAAATGTGGTTCAGGTTTTGAAGGAAGAAAAGTTAAAGGTACTATTCACTGGGTAAGCGCTGATGATCATGTTAAAGCAGAAGCAAGACTTTATGATTATATGATGCTTGACGATGAAGAAACAGGCGACCTTAAGATGAATGAAAATTCTCTTGAAGTTCTTCCTAATGTTCTTATTGAGCCATGTGTAAAAGACGCTGTAAAAGGGGAAAAATTCCAGTTTATGAGAAACGGATATTTCTGTGTTGATACAAAAGATACAACAGACGATAAACTTGTATTTAACAGAATAGTTTCTTTAAAAAGCTCATTTAAATTATAATACTTGATCATAAATATTAATTTGCGTGCCAAAATTGGCACGCATTTTTATGCTTTTAAAAATTTTTTTATTTTTTTAAATTTTTTTGCAACATTTTTGTATTGTCAGGAGTTTTATAAGTGAAAGGAGGTTTTAAAATGGATAACATACAGTCATTGCGTACGGATGACTGTATTGATGAGGTTATTTCATTGTATGCGAATCTGGTATATCGCATAGCATTT
>CALWSX010000130.1 GCA_944384285.1 uncultured Lachnospiraceae bacterium | reverse complement strand
CCTTGTTTATATAGGATTATATATTAAAGGCAATGTAAAAACAAAAAAACTTATGCTTGCCGGAACAAGAGAACAAATAAGAAAAAAAGCCGTTTATTTGGCTCTTGATTTTTTACGTCTTGAACTTTTAAATTTAAAATAAATTTCACAAAATATAAAAAAACAAGCAGAAAATTGATGTAAAACTACAAATTATTAAATATTGTTAATAATGATTTAATAATTTTAGATTGTTTTTTTATTACTATTTGTGCTATAATAATTTTTGGATTTAAGTTTTAAATAAAAAATTAAATGTTTATTTTGGGAAGCATAAACGTTTAAATACACATAAAATTTTTCACAATAAAAAAACTTTTTTCGGGTAAATCTTTTAAGCTTAATCTTTTTAAAAAATTCTATGAAAAGGAGAGTTAAATTTAATGGCTAAACCCGTATGGTCAAAACTCAGATTTGAAGACTTGTCTGATATTTCAGACTTATTGTATTTATCTTGCGTGTGTGATCTTTTAGAAAATGATAAAGTGCAAAAACTTGATAATTTTTATCAGCACTGTAATACTTCAAGATTACAACACAGCTTAAATGTATCTTATTACAGTTTTTTAATTTGTAAACGCTTTGGTTGGGATTATCGTTCTGCTGCAAGAGCAGGCCTCTTACATGATATGTTCTTTTATGACTGGAGAAAAAAATCTGCTTTAAGAACTAAAAATCATGCTTCATGGCACCCTCATGTTGCACTTGATAATGCCAAAAAAATAACCAATATAAACAAAATTGAAAAAGATGCCATTTTAAAACATATGTGGCCTACTACAGCTTTACCTCCTTTATATAAAGAAAGCTACGTGGTAAACTTTGTAGATAAAATTTCAGCAGTATTAGAAGTTGCTGAAAATAAAGTTTTAAAAAGAGTTTCTGATTCTATCTGATTTTAAATACGAATTTTATACATAACAGTCTGCAATTTTGCTTGAAAAAAATAAATTGTTATGGTAAAATTCTCTAAAGAGAAAATAAATATGTTAAAATAGCGTTTACGAAAGCTAAGTCTTTGTAGGTCTTTTAAGAGAATCGGCGGTTGGTGTAAGCCGTAAGACTAAGAAGATGTTCCACTTTCTCAGTTGTCGGTGAAAGCCGAAAGGGAAAGCCCTTTACAGCTTATTTAAAGTGGTATACATTTTTGTATGCAATTTGGGTGGCAACACGGGCTTTACTCGTCCCTAATTTTTTAGGGACGTTTTTATTTGTAAAGAAAAACTTTTTATCCTAACTTTAAGGAGGTAAATCAACATGTTAGATTTAAAATTTGTGAGAGAAAACCCTGAAATTGTAAAAGAAAATTTAAGAAAGAAATTTCAGGACCATAAGATAGAGCTTGTTGATAAAGTTATAGCTTATGATGAAGAAAGCAGAAAAACTCAGTACGAAGCTGATAATATCCGTGCAGAAAGAAAAAAAGCTTCAAAACTTATCGGCGCTCTTATGGGACAAGGTAAAAAAGAAGAAGCTGAAGAATTAAAAGTAAAAGTAACTAAATCCGGCGAATATCTTTCACAGCTTGAACAAAAAGAAACTGAACTTGCTGAAAAAATAAAAGATATTATGATGATTATACCTAATATCATAGATGATGATGTTCCTATTGGTAAAGATGATAGTTTTAATGTTGAAGTTCAAAAATACGGCGAACCTGTAGTTCCTGATTTTGAAATCCCATACCATGCAGAAATTATGGAAAGCTTTAACGGACTTGACCTTGACAGCGCAAGAAAAGTTGCCGGAAATGGTTTTTACTATCTTATGGGCGATATCGCAAGACTTCATTCAGCAGTTATCTCTTACGCAAGAGATTTTATGATTGACAGAGGATTTACTTATTGTGTTCCTCCTTTTATGATCAGAAGTGATGTTGTAAAAGGCGTTATGAGTTTTGCTGAAATGGAAGCCATGATGTACAAAATTGAAGGTGAAGACTTATTCCTTATTGGTACAAGTGAACATTCCATGATTGGTAAATTTATAGATACAATTTTAAAAGAAGAAAACCTTCCTTATACTCTTACAAGCTATTCTCCTTGTTTCCGTAAAGAAAAAGGAGCTCACGGTATTGAAGAAAGAGGAGTTTATCGTATTCACCAGTTTGAAAAACAGGAAATGATTGTTGTTTGCAAACCAGAAGAAAGCAGAATGTGGTTTAACAAACTTTGGCAGAACACAGTAGACCTTTTCCGTTCTCTTGATATTCCTGTAAGAACTCTTGAATGCTGCTCTGGTGACCTTGCTGACTTAAAAGTAAAATCTATTGACGTTGAGGCTTGGTCCCCTCGTCAGAAAAAATACTTTGAAGTTGGAAGCTGTTCAAACCTTGGCGATGCTCAGGCAAGAAGACTTAAAATACGTGTAAACGGTGAAAACGGAAAATATTTTGCTCACACTTTAAACAATACTGTTGTTGCACCTCCTCGTATGCTTATTGCTTTCCTTGAAAACAATATTGATGCAGAAGGAAATGTTAAAATTCCTAAAGTATTACAGCCATATATGGGTGGAATGGAAAAAATAGTTAAAAAATAATTTTTTAGGCGTCTTCTTTTTATTTGAAGACGCTTTTTATTTGTTCAATACTAGTAATAATTATTACAAATTTATTGCTTGCCTTTTATTTCCGTTTAAATTATGTTATAATAAAATATAGTATGTTTAATTATAAAAGTGACTTTTTTATGTATTATTAGGCAAAGGGGAAAAATATGTCAGAAGAAAAAATAATCGACGGAAAAAAAATATCTTTAATGATTAAAGAAGAAATTAAAAAAGATGTTTTAAAATTAAAAGAAAAGGGTATCATACCAACATTAGCAGTTGTTATTGTAGGAGAAAATCCTGCATCTAAAGTGTATGTAAGAAATAAGAAAAAAGGTTGTGAAGAAGTTGGTATTAATTCTTTAAGCTATGAGCTTAAAGAAGAAACAACGGAAGAAGAGCTTTTAAACCTTGTTAAAGAACTTAACGAGAGAGAAGATGTAAATGGTATACTTGTTCAGCTTCCTCTTCCTAAACATATTGACGAAAACAAAGTTATTCTTTCTATAAACCCAGAAAAAGATGTCGACTGTTTCCACCCATATAATGTTGGGCTTGTAAGCACAGGAAACGAAGGTTTTCTTCCTTGTACTCCTGCCGGAATTATTGAACTTATAAAAAGAAGCGGTTTTGAAATTGCCGGTAAAAATTGTGTAGTTATAGGAAGAAGTAATATTGTAGGAAAACCTGCAGCTATGCTTCTTTTAAAAGAAAATGGAACTGTTACTGTTTGTCACAGCAAAACTAAAAACCTTTCCGAAATCTGCAAAACTGCTGATATTATAGTAGTTGCAACAGGAAAAAGAAATACTCTTACTCCTGATATGATCAAAGAAGGTGTTATTATAATTGATGTTGGTATGAACAGAGACGAAAACAACAAACTTTGCGGAGATGTTGATTTTAACGGTTGCTATCCTCTTGCAAAAGCAATTACACCTGTACCAGGCGGAGTTGGACCTATGACTATTGCTATGCTTTTAAACAACTGTATTATTAAATTAAGAAAATTTTTGTAATTGTTTTTAAAATTATGCTTGACAAAAGCAGAAATTTTATATATATTCTAAATAAGAATTATTATTAATTAGGAGGTATTATCTATGGAAAAAAGTTTAAAAGGTACTAAAACTGAAGCTAATCTCTTACAAGCATTTGCAGGAGAATCCATGGCAAGAAACAAATATACTTATTACGCAAGCAAAGCTAAAAAAGATGGTTATGTACAGATCGCTCAGATCTTTGAAGAAACAGCAGCTAATGAAAGAGAACATGCAAAAATTTGGTTCAAACTTCTTCACGATGGTGTACCATCAACAACTGTAAACTTAAAAGACGCTGCTTGTGGCGAAAACTATGAATGGACAGATATGTATGCTCAGTTTGCTAAAGATGCAAAAGAAGAAGGTTTCGACCATATCGCATATCTTTTTGAATCAGTTGGTGAAATTGAAAAACATCATGAAGAAAGATTCTTAAACTTACTTTCAAATATTGAAAACGGTATCGTTTTCTCAAGAGACGGAGATACAATTTGGCAGTGCTCTAACTGCGGACATATTCACATCGGTAAAGAAGCACCAGAAATGTGCCCAGTATGTGACCACCCAAGAGCTCACTTTAAACTTTGCGTAAAAGATTATTAATATATAGATAAAAAAGCCGGTTACCCGGCTTTTTTTTATTTCATAAAAAATATTAAATTTCTTCTTCAAATAAAACTGAAAGATATTTTGACATAAGTGGAATAAAGGTAATTATAAATACAAAAACAAATAATATTTTTGCACCCTTTTTATGGTTTTCAGAAACTTTTATACCAAAAAGTATACCAAGTGCAACCGTACACATTTTTAATAAAGATAAATCTTTCCACGTACTTTTTTGTAAATATTTATCTGTACTTTTTAATAACTTATTCATTTGCATACCCCCTACATTATATATTATAAAATTTATACTTTATTTTCAGATACGCCATAAAGTTATTATGCTTACTTTCTTATGTCAATTTAATATTACTCTATACTCCTTTATAAATCAAGAAATTAAGGTCACAAAATTTTTATTAAAAATTTAAATAATTATTTATATTTCTCCATCACATAATTTTTAAGTTTAATTCCATGTCTTAAAACTTCCTGTTCTTTTATAACTTTATATCCCCTATTTTCAAAAAAAGGTTTTGCATCAATACTAGCATGAACATAAATTCTTTCTGTTTCAAATTTTGTTTCAAGACAGTCACAAATCAAATTTCCAATTCCTTTTCCTTGATAATCTTTATGCACATACAACATATCAAGATATCCCAAATGATCTATATTTCCAAAACCTAAAATCTTATTTTCAGAAACAACAACTATAGTGTACTTTTCCAAAAATGATTTATTCCATTTTAAAAAGTCCTCTTTTCCGCTTGCCCAAGCATCTTTTTGTTCTTTTGTATAATATCTGGTATTATGCACAGAGTCATAAAACAAATTTAAAATTTCTTTTAAATCTTCTTCTTTATATTCTCTTATTTCCATTAAAAAACTACCTTTCTTTAATTTAATAACAAAAATTAATTTATATTTCCTAAATTTATGAACTAAAATCTATATTTTGAATATTATAATAATATACTTTTTTGGAGGATAATGAAATGAATTTTGTAAAAAAATTTTTATCCGTTATGTTAACTTCTGTGCTTGTACTGTCTCTTTTATCAGGCTGCCAGAAAAAAGAAGAAGTTTCACAGGAAATGAAAAAAGTTCGTCTTAACGAAGTTGTACATTCTGTTTTTTATGCACCTCAATATGTAGCTTTAGAAAAAGGATTTTTTGCGGAAGAAGGTCTTGAAATAGAACTTTCAGTAGGTCAGGGCGCAGATAAATCTATGACAAGTATTGTTTCAAAAAGTGCTGATATCGCCCTCTTAGGAACAGAAGCTGGCATATATGTTTATAATCAAGGAAAAGAGGATTATGCTGTATCATTTGCACAGCTTACCCAAAGAGCAGGAAACTTCCTTGTTTCCAGAGAAAAAGAAGATGATTTTAAATGGGAAGACTTAAAAGGAAAATCTGTTATAGGTGGAAGACCTGGCGGAATGCCGGAACTTGTTTTTGAATATGTTTTAAAAGAAAACTCTCTTACACCTTTTGAAGATGTTGAAATAATAAACAATATTTCTTTCACATCAACCGCAGGAGCTTTTGTAAGTGGCATAGGTGACTATACAGTCGAATTTGAACCTACTGCAACTTCTCTTGAAGAAAACGGAAACGGATATATTGTTGCATCTTTGGGAGAAGCAAGCGGATTTGTACCTTATACTGTTTATATGGCAACAAAAAGCTATATAGAAGAAAATCCAGAAATAATCCAAAGCTTTACAAATGCTGTATACAAAGGTCAATTATGGGTATCTTCACATACTTCAGAAGAAATTGCAGAAGTTATTCATCCTCACTTTATGGAATTTGATGTAGAAACACTTACTAAAATAATTGAAAGATATAAAGTTCAGGATACATGGAATACTACTCCTATATTTGAAGAGGAATCTTTAAATCTTATCGAAAAGATCCTTGAAGAAGGAAATGAACTTGAAAAAAATGTTCCTTTTTCTGATTTTGTAAACAATAATTTTGCAAATGAAGCTGTAAAAAATATAAAAATGTAAATAAAAAGAGGGATAAACCCTCTTTTTTTAATTGTTAAATAGTTTTTATAATATATTATTTATTCATTTCTTCTGAGACTTTTTTTAATGCTCTTGAAAGCTGATCAGGGCATGATGTAGGTTTCCAGCCACATCCAATACCTTCAAGTCTTTTTATTACTTCGTTAACTTCCATACCTTCACAAAGTCTGGAAATACCTTTTGCGTTACCATCACAGCCGTATGTGAACTTAACATTATATACTTTTCCGTCTTTAATAGTAAAACTTATATTGTTTGAACAAACTCCAACTGGCTTATAATTATAATCCATTTTTACTATCCCCCTATGCTTAAATAATATTTGCAAAATTTGTATTATTTTATCACAAATTATATTTTTCTACAATAAAAACTAAAAAATATAAATTTATAACATTTTATGTTTATCTTATATTAATACAAATAAAAAGACGACAAAAAATTAATTTGTCGTCTAAAAATATTGATTTTTTATATAGTAATTTTTTCTTTTATAATAGCCTTAACTTTTTCCGGAAGCTCTACTTCTTCTTCTCTTGTTAAATTTTTTGTTTCTATAGGTTTATGAATATAAAGCTCTACTTTTTTATTAGGTTTAATAAAATTATGATTAGCTTCCATAATTTGATAAGTTCCATTTATTGTAAAAGGTACAATAGGTACTTTTGTTTTTGTTGCAAGTTTAAAACTTCCAGATTTAAATTCATTCATTTCTTTACCTTTACTTCTTGTGCCTTCTGGGAAAATAAGCATTGAACGACCTTTTTTTATACGGTCAATCGCTTCTAAAATTGTTTTCATTGATTTTTTGACATCTTTTCTATCAATAAACAAACAATTAACCATTTTCATCCATTTTGACAAAATAGGTTTTCCGTCAAGTTCTTTTTTTACAATAAAGCCAGGTCTTTTTTTATGTAAATAATAAAACATTAATGCACTGTCAAAATTACTTTGATGATTTCCAATAAACACAACTGGTTCATCTTTTGGAATATTTTCAAGACCATAAACTGTTATATCACATTTACTGTCAGCAATTCTTTTTCCGGCCCATTCTCCTGCAAGATCATAAATATAAGTTTCATAAGCTTCTTCGCCTTCAGTCTTTCTTATTTTTTTTGCAATTTTTGTCTTTCTGTTAATTAAAACAAGACCAAAATAAAAATTCCAGTACCATTTTATAGTAAGAAACACTTTTTATCACTCCCAAAAATTATTTACCGCTGCTTCCTGATCTTCCCATTCCTCTTTCGGATTTAAAGTTTTTAAGCTCTTCTTCCGAAATTTCTTTTACTTCTGCTCTTTCAACTCTTTCAAGAGTAGCTTGAGCTATTGCTTTTTCATAAGGATATACTACTGCAATTTGTTTTAAAAGAGTTTCGTCTTTTACAGCATCTTTTTTTATAATTACAATAGGTATATTATTGTGGTTAGTTATAGGAATAATCCATTCATTACGGTATCCACTATCAATAACACCACATCTTTGACCCATTCCTTTTGTTCCTGTTGAACCTCTTTCCCAAAGCTGAAATCTAAAATCAGGACTGCATACAGATGCAAGTTTTGTAGGTATTAATTTAGTTTCGTTTGGTAAAATTATCATATAGTCTTCTTTAAAATTTGCGTATATATCATATCCCGCATCTTCATCTCTTTTTGAAGGAATTATAGTTGTTTCATCAAGTTTAGCAAAATATATAATTTCTTTATCCATTATTCGCCTCCAAGTATACAAATCTTTCCAGTTTCTCGTGTTTTTACAAGGTCAATAACTCTTTGATTACTGCTTCCTTTCCAATAAAGCTTTTCATCAAATAAGTCTATTTTAAATTCCCCGTCCACAAGCACATCAATATATTCAAAATTAGGAAGTTCAAAAACTTCTTCATACATAAATCCCGTATAAAGCCATATATCTTTCTTAGGGAATTTTTCTTTTATTTCTTTTGCAAAATTAAGAACAGTTCCCCTGTTATTTTTATATAAAGGATCTCCTCCGCTGAAAGTTATGCCTGAAACATAATCTTTTTGCATATACGAAAAAATTTCCTGTTTTGTTTCTTCTGTAAAAGGAAGCCCGCCATTTTCGTCCCATGTTCCGGGATTATGGCATTTCGGACAAAAATGGTCACACCCGCAAACCCAAAGCACAACTCTTAGACCTTCTCCGTTTAACATATCATCGTATGTTATATTATAATAGTTCATATTACATGGATTTCCTTTCGTCTATTTCTGCCATTTTTGCTTTATTTAATCTTGTATCGCCTTTTACTCTTGAATATGCTATATAACCATTCATTCTTTCAATCTTTGTAAGGTTTCTGCTTCCACATTTTGGACACTCGTCCATATTAAGCTGCTCATATCCGCAATCATCGCAATATGAAAGCGCAAGATTTACACCCTCATAAAATCCTTTTTCCATCGCTCTTTCAATAAGAGTTTCTATAGCTTTCAAATTATAATCTATAGGATATTTTACATACTGAATTTTTCCACCGTTAAATAAATCCCAAAATCTGTCTTCCAAGTCTTGTTTTTCAATAGGCGTAATATCCTCTGTTACATGACAATGGAATGAATTTGACACATATTCTCTGTCGGAAACATTTTTAATAAGTCCAAATTTCTTTCTAAATTGGATAACCTGAAGTCCGCAAAGGCTTTCCGCCGGTGTTCCATAAATAGCATAAAGTCTTTTATCTGCATATTTAAACTCAATTATTTTTTTATTAATATGCTCCATAGTTAAAAGAGCAAACTCTCCGTCCTCTACAAGTGATTTACCGTTATAAAGCTGTTGAAGTTCATTAAGGGCAGTTATACCAAAAGATGCTGTAGCAGATTCCAAAATAGGTTCTATCTTGTCATGAAGTCCGAGATGGCCGCCATAAAATCCTCCCTCGCAATACGCCATAGGATTTACAGATGCACGCATTTCCGCAAGATAATCATAGGTTCTTAAATGAATGCCTCTTATCATTTCAAGGTAATAATCTAAAACTTCAAAAAAGTCTTTGCCTTCTTTCTTAGATTGAGCATAAATAAGAGGAAGGTGAAGAGAAATAGCACCTATATTAAATCTTCCTACAAAAACAGGTACATCATTTTCGTCAGCAGGGTCAAGACCTCCTCTTTCATACCATGGTGAAAGAAAAGCTCTGCACCCCATAGGAGATACAACTTTACCATATTTTTTATACATTTCGGAAACATATCCCTTACCTGTTAAACTTAACCAGTCAGGATACATTGTTTTACTGCTGCAAAGTACACCTTCTTTAAACACATCATGAAGTTCCTTACCTTCTTTATGAAGATTTTCATCATAAAGGAAAACAATTTTAGGGAATAAAACAGGTTTATGATTTTTTCCCTGTCCCTTTCTGTGAACTTCAAGAGCAGTTATAGATGCCATTTTTCCAAATACGCCTTTTGCAAGACCTAAAGTTATTGTAACAAAAGGATAATCGCCTCTTGAAGAACCTACAGAATTTAATTTGTATTCAAGACCTTGATATCCTTGTTCAAATTCTCTTTTTACCCTCTTAAGAGCCATTTTTTCTGCATATTCTTCATTATCTACTCCATTATCAAGAAGCATTTCTTTATATTCTTTTTTATATTTTTCAAAGCTTTTTTCAGCATAAGGCGCTAAAACTTTATCTATTTCAGGTACGGTAAATCCACCATATTGCTGGGCAGAAGTAGCAAGAATAACATCACCTATAACGTCAAAAACCGCATCAAGTGTTTTAGGTTCATTATACCAAAGATTAGCCATTTCAAAGCCACCCTTTAAGAAATTTTCCATATCAAAAAGACAACAGTTCATGGTGTCACGTCTTGCACTCATATCGTGAATATAAATAAAACCATCTCTGCATGCCTGGAGTTCTGGTGTTGTAAGGAAAAATTTCTGATAAAGCTTTTTATTAAATTCGTTATAGATAAGGCTTCTTTTTGTAGCTACAAGAGAACTGTCTGAATTTGCATTATCCTTATCCCCAATATACATTATGGCCTGAGCTTTTTTATAAACTTCGTCTATAGCATGAACAAAGTCTGTTTTATAATTTCTATAATCTTTATATGACTTTGCAACTTTTGGATTAACTTCCTCCAAAGCTTCTTCTACAAGACTATGCATTGTAAGAATAGGCACATCAGTTATCCCAAGTTCGTCTATACCTTTTTTTACAAAATTACAAATCTTTGTAAGTTCATCATCTGTCAAAGGTCTTAAAACCCTTTCTGCGGATTTTTTTACAGCACTTTTAATTTTTTCTTCTTTAAAATTTTCTAAAGTTCCGTCTTTTTTTATAACTCTTAACATTTGAGCCCCCTATAAATATTAATTTTTTTATCCCCTATAAAACTCATTTATAAACTAAGAGTAATTGATTACAGTTTGCGTCCATTATAGTACAAACCCCTAAAAATATCAATAACACTAAAAGGACACATCTTATGATATAATTAAAATAGTTTTGATTTTATGGGGATTTAAGCATAGCTATAATATTTTATTATGGCCTGATAATTTATTAAAAAATAATTAGCTTATGTTTATAATTTTTGATTTGTTGACAAAAATATTTATAAAAAGTAAAATATACTCATACTACTATAAGTATAGGAGGTATTATATATGAAACAATGTATGGATTCAGAAAATTTACACAGAAGACTTAAAAAAATAATTGGTCAAGTGCAAGCTATAGATAGAATGATAGATGAGGATATCCCTTGTGAAGATGTTCTTTCACAAATTAATGCTGCAAAATCTGCTCTTCATAAGGTAGGTCAAGTAGTTTTGGAAGGACACATTAACCATTGTGTTCGTGATGGAATTGAACATGGAGACGCTGAAAAAACAATTAAAAATTTTACAAAAGCTGTTGAACGTTTTTCAAATATGCTTTAACTTTTAAAATACTAATTATATTTTATATCTTCTATATTAAAAATATTTTATCTATCCTTTTTGGATAGATTTTTTTATTTGAATTGACAACATATACCCCTATGGGTATAATATACCTATACCCATTATGGTATAATTTTCTGTATAGGAGGATCTTATGAATACTTTAATTGAAAAAACTGAGGCGCTTCTTGAATTTGGAGGAACAAAAAAAGATATATTATTAATAATAATATCCGGTATATCATTAATACTAAGTATTTTTGAAATAATTGAACTCCCGTTTGATATTGCATGGGTTGCAATTATTTTGTGCGGAGTTCCCATAATTATAGAAGCATTAATAGGACTTATAACAGCTTTTGATATAAAAGCAGACGTGCTTGTTTCTCTTGCTCTGATTGCTTCTTTATTCATAGGTGAATACTTTGCTGCGGGCGAGATTGCTTTTATTATGCAACTTGGAGCATTGCTTGAAGATTTAACAGTTTCAAAGGCAAGAGCCGGAATAGAAAAGCTTGTGCATCTTACCCCGGAAACTGCAAGAGTAATTAAAAACGGGAAAGATGAAATCATACAGGCAAAAGACGTTAAAATTGGAGACATTTTAAGAGTACTTCCAGGAGAAAGTATACCTGTTGACGGGATTATAACTTTTGGGCAAACCTCTGTTAATCAAGCTGTTATGACAGGTGAACCATTACCTGTTGATAAAACTGTTGGGGACACTGTTTCAAGCGGAACCGTTAATCAATTCGGAATGTTCGAAATGAAAGCTTTAAAAGTCGGTGAAGACAGCTCTATACAAAGACTTATAAAACTTGTTCAGTCTGCAGATGCAAACAAAGCTAAAATCGTAAACCTCGCCGACAGATGGGCTACTTGGATAGTTGTTGCTGCACTATCTGCCGCTATTATAACTTGGTTTATAACAGGTGAAATTATAAGATCCGTTACTATTTTAGTTGTATTTTGTCCATGCGCTTTGGTACTTGCAACTCCTACCGCTATAATGGCTGCTATAGGAAATGTAACAAAACATGGTTTCCTAGTTAGAGAAGGAGATGCCCTTGAAAGACTTTCTTATGTAACTAAAGTTGCTTTTGATAAAACCGGTACGCTTACTTTCGGAACATTAAAAGTTTCTGAAATAAAAAGCTTTGATATTAATTATTCAAATGAAGATTTATACAGACTTATCGCTTCTGCAGAACAATTTTCTGAACACCCTTTAGGAAAATCTATTACAGAAAGTTATAAAAATGAATTTAAATCCCCTTTTCTTTCTTCAGAAAACTTTAAAATTATTCCTGGTAGAGGTATTTATGCTATGGTTGAGGGAAAAGAAATCCTTGCAGGCAACAAAGAATTATTAATCGAAAACAATATATATATTGATGAAAAAGTGTTTTTAGAAACAGAAAAATTTATCGAAAAAGGAAGTTCTGTAACATATATTTCTATAAACAATAAATTGGCAGGATACATAATTCTTTCTGACACAATTAGAAAAGATAGTAAAAATACCATTGATAAAATTAAAAGCCTTGGAGTTGAACCTGTACTTTTAACAGGCGATATCAGAAATTCTGCAAAAAATATAGCAAGCAAAGTTAATATCACTAAAATTCATTCTGATTGTCTTCCTGAAGATAAACTTAAATGGATAGATTATTACCAGTCTATAAATATGCCTATATGTATGATAGGTGACGGTATAAATGACGCTCCCGCTTTAAAAAAGGCTGATATAGGTATTGCAATGGGTTCTATAGGAAGTGATATTGCTGTTGATGCTGCTGATATCGTTCTTGTAAATGATGAAATTAAAGAACTCCCTCATTTATTAGCTTTATCTAAAAAAATGATGAAAACTATAAAATATAATCTTACATTTTCGATGATTTTGAATTTTTTAGCAGTTGCTTTGGCTATAACTGGTATTTTAAATCCTGTTGTTGGCGCTCTTGTTCATAATGCAGGGTCTTTAATTATAATCATAAATTCAGCATTTTTATTAAACTGGTCTTATAAAAAAATTTAAAAGCTCATTAAATGAGCTTTTTTTTTGAAACAAATTAACCTATATTTTTATGCCTGATTGTAATTTTTATACTAATATGATATTCTGAATACATTATAAAAATTTCAAATACAAGGATGTGTAAAAATTGGACTACAGACTTGAAAAAGACTCTATGGGAGAAGTTAAAGTCCCTATTGATAAATATTATGGCGCTCAAACTCAAAGAAGTTTTAATAATTTTAAAATAGGTACAGAAAAAATGCCTAAAGAGCTTATTTATGCTTTTGGTATTCTTAAAAAAGCTGCTGCAAACGCAAATTTTGATCTTAAAAAGCTTGATGAAAAACGTTTTTTAATTATATCAAAAGTTTGCGATGAAATTATTTCCGGACAACTTGATGACCATTTTCCTTTATCCGTTTGGCAAACAGGAAGCGGAACACAGACAAATATGAATGTAAACGAAGTTATTGCAAACCGTGGTAACGAAATAGCAAAAGAAAAACTTTTGCATCCAAATGACCATTGCAATATGTCACAAAGTTCAAATGATACTTTCCCAACAGCAATGCATATTTCCGCTGCGCTTGAAACACAAAATAAACTCTTACCTGCTATAACAGAGCTTATAAATACATTTGACAGACTTATAAAAGAAAACGAAGACATTATCAAAATAGGGAGAACTCATCTTCAGGACGCAACACCTATTAAATTTTCTCAAGAGCTTAGCGGATACAAATCTATGCTTGAAATATCAAAAGAAATGATAACAACAAGTTTAAATGGGTTAAGATATCTTGCTCTTGGAGGTAC
>CALWSX010000129.1 GCA_944384285.1 uncultured Lachnospiraceae bacterium | reverse complement strand
TCTATCCTTCTGTTCCATTTGAAAGAAAAGATGTACCTAATTCAGATAACCATTATAACTGTCCTATTGTTGCATCTTATTCAGAAAACATTAAAAACAATGTTGAAACTTTAAAAGAAAAAAATATTACTTTCTTAAATCCATTTTTAAATCTTGATGATAAGAAAAAACTTGTAAAAAGACTTTATCAAGTTTTTGAAGGATATAACATTTCTAAATCAGAAATTAAAAATGCAGTAGATGCCGGTTGGGAAGAATGGGGTTCTTTCAGAGAAGATATAAAGAAAAAAGGGGAAGAAACTCTTAAATACATAGAACAACATAATATGCAGGGTATTGTTCTTGCAGGAAGACCTTATCATATTGACCCGGAAATAAATCATGGTATCGCATCTTTAATCACAGGTTATAACATTGCGGTTTTCCTTGAAGAATCTATAAGCCATTTAGGAAACGTAAAAAGACCTCTTTTAGTAAGAGACCAGTGGGCATATCATTCAAGACTTTATGAAGCTGCTGATTTTGTTACTACAAGAGATGACCTTGAAATTGTTCAGTTAAACAGCTTTGGATGTGGTCTTGATGCTATTACAACTGAACAGGTTAAAGATATACTTGAAGCGGCAGGAAAAATATATACAACATTAAAAATTGATGAAGTAAGCAGTCTTGGTGCTGCAAGAATACGTATTCGTTCTCTTATAGCTGCTATAGAAGAACGAAAAGAAAAGAATATCATTTCTACAAGAGAAAAACTTACATTTGACAGAGTTCTTTTCACAAAAGAAATGAGAAAAGATTATACAATTATCTGTCCGCAAATGTCTCCTATCCATTTTGACCTTATTGAAGGTGTTTTCAAACAATATGGATACAATGTTGTTATGCTTCCTGAAATAGACCCTGATGCTATTGAATATGGTCTTAAATATGTAAATAATGATGCATGTTATCCTGCTCTTATTGTAGTAGGACAGATTTTAAAAGCTTTAATGTCTGGAGACTATGATTTAGACAAAGTTGCAGTTGTTATGTCTCAAACAGGCGGGGGCTGTCGTGCAACAAACTATATGGGCTTTATAAGAAAAGCATTAAAAAATGCCGGTTTTAAAGATATTCCTGTTATCTCTATAAGTGCATCAGGAATGGAGAAAAACCCAGGCTTTAAAATATTTAACCTCTCACTTATAAATAAAGCTCTTCAAGCTCTTGTTTATGGTGACCTCTTCATGCGTGTACTTTATAGGATAAGACCTTATGAAGTTGTAGAGGGCTCAGCAAACGCTCTTTATGATAAATGGAGAGAAATCTTAAAGAAAGACCTTCTTAAAGGTAAATTTTCTAAATTTAACAAGAATATTGTTGATATAATTAATGACTTTGATAATGTTGAAGTTAATAATGTATTAAAACCAAGAGTTGGTATAGTTGGAGAAATTCTTGTTAAATATCACCCTACAGCAAATAACGATATAGTTACTCTTTTAGAAAAAGAGGGTGCTGAAGCAGTTGTACCTGATATGATGGGATTTTTCCTCTATTGTGCATTAGATGCCGTAGAAAAATACAAATATCTTTCCAAACCATATACAGGTGCTTTCCTTGCAAAAATAGTCATTCGTATAGTTGAAAGATATCAAAAAGTTATGATGAAAGCTCTTGCGGAAAGCAAAATGTTTGTTCCTCCTGAAGATATTTATACACTTTCAAAAAATGCAGAAGATATAGTTTCACTTTGTAACCAAACAGGTGAAGGCTGGCTTCTTACAGGAGAAATGGTTGAGCTTATTAACTCAGGTGTTAACAACATTGTTTGTGTTCAGCCTTTCGGTTGTCTTCCTAACCATGTTGTTGGTAAAGGTGTTATAAAAGAACTTAAGAGACATTATCCTCTTTCAAATATAGTTGCTATTGACTATGACCCTGGTGCAAGTGAAGTAAATCAGCTTAACAGAATAAAACTTATGCTTGCAAGTGCAAGAATGAATTTAGAAAAAATAGAAGATGTTAATCATAAAGCACATTATGAAAACACTAAATCTTCAAATATCTCATTAAATCAATAATTTTTAATTAATGCTGCCATACTTTTAAAGTATTTGGCAGCATTTTTAATTACAAAATAGTAAATAAAAAAGAGGCCAAAATAATATCTGACCTCTAACAAAATATTTTTAATAAAAACTTATTTTGCAGCATGTATACCTGCAATTATTCCGGAAGAAAATGCAAAATGAAGATTATATCCACCACAAGGAGCATCTATATCAAGTGCTTCACCTGTTATATATAAACCCTTTATTTTTTTAGATTCAAATGTATCCGAATTAATCTCATCTAAGAATATACCACCTCTTGTTACCTGAGCTTGGTTTTCATCACCAATTCCTTTAATTTGTAAAGAAAAGTTTTTAATATTTTCTACCATATCATTAATTTCATTATTAGAGCATTTTAAAATTGCTTCCGAAAGCTTTTTATGAAAAATACCTGTAAAAAATTCATTTGGAAATCTATCTTTAAAATCTTTTTTCCTCTTATTTAATAAATTTACAAGTTCATCTTTTGAAAACTGTGGTAAAAAATCAAGAGAAATAATATTTCCTTCTTTTAAAAATCTTGAAATATTAAATATAACTATCCCACTCAAGCCATAATCTCTAAATAAAACTTCTCCAGGTTCTTTATAAATGAGTGTTTTATTCTTGTATAATGAAACATTACATTTAACTCTTAAGCCCGACAATCCTTTTATTTTTGATGTATCTGTTTTTATTGGACATAAAATTTTACTAAACTCGCTTGTACTTAGAGAAAGTTTTTTTGAAAGCTCTACGTTACCACCAACTGAAAAAATTACTTTATCAAATTCATAATTAGAATTATCTAAAGTTTTAAGTATAAATTTATTATTCCTTTTTTTAATTCCAACAACTTCTGAAGATGTTTTTTCTATTACTTTATATTTTTTACATTCAAGTCGCAAAACATCAAGAACAGATGAGGCTGCATTTGAAAGAGGGTAGATACGTCCTTCACTATCAGAATAAGTTAAAAGTCCTATTTGTTCAAAAATATTTATAAGTTTTTTTGAATCCATTTTTGAAAGTAGTTTTTCTGCAAATTGAGAATTGCTGTATATATTTGGCAAAATATCAGTATTTGAAAGATTACATCTTCCATTTCCTGTTGCAAGTATTTTTTTGCCAACTCTATCATTCTTTTCAAAAACAGTAACATTAGCTCCAAACTTAGCAGCATATAAAGCTGCAAAAAGCCCTGAAGCTCCTCCTCCAACAACAGCTATATTAATCAAAATTTTATTCCTCCAAGTTTAAAACAATATCTATAGTTTTTTCAAGTATATATATAATATTTTCTTTGCCTTTTGCCGCAGTTTCAATAACTTCTGTATGGCTTAACTTATTTTTTGATATACCTGCCGCCATATTTGTTACAAGTGAAAATCCAATAACCTTGATACCGGCATGTGCCGCAAATATTGCCTCAGGTACACTTGACATTCCAACAAGATCGGCTCCTAAAATTTTTGCCATTTTTATTTCTGCAGGTGTTTCGTAAGAAGGCCCTGAAAAAGCCATATAAACACCTTCTTTAAGGTTTATACCACCTTCTTTGACATTTATTTTTATCTTTTCTCTAACATCTTTTGAATAAACATCAGAAAGATCCGGGAATCTTTCCCCAATCTCATCAATATTTTTTCCGATAAGAGGGTTTGTTCCCATAAAATTTATATGGTCTTTTATAAGAACAGTCTCTCCCGGTAAATAATCTTCATTTACACCTCCGGCTGCATTAGTAATTATTAAATATTTTATACCAAGCATTTTCATCACTCTGATAGGAAAAGAAAGTTCCTGCATAGTAAACCCTTCATAATAATGAAAACGTCCATCCATACATAAAATATCCTTATTTATGAGTAATCTTCCTTTATGTCCTACAACAGATGATTTTGGAAAATTAACAATATCTTTATAATCTAAAATAACTGAATCCTTTAATGTATCTGCAAATGAACCTAATCCTGAACCAAGAATTATACCAATTTTAGGTGAGTAGTTAGTTTTTTGTTTTATAAACTCAACTGTTTCTTTTATTTTTTCAATCAAAATAAAACCCTCCTTTTTATAACATAAATATAGGTTTACATAAAAGTTTATAAAAGGTACAATGTATTTATAATTAACAAGTATATTGTATCATTTTTATAAAGTTATTTCTATAAATAAATTCTTTAAAAGGAGATGATTATTATAATTAAGGGTATTGGCACAGATATGGTTTTAATCTCTCGAATAGAAAAATCAATAGAAAACGAAAGGTTTTTAAAAAAATATTTTACAGAAAATGAACTTTTGCTCTTTAATAAAAATAAAAAGTCTGAAACTATTGCAGCTAATTTTGCAGCAAAAGAAGCTATATCTAAATGTTTTGGAACTGGAATTTTGGGATTTTCATTAAATGAAATAGAAATTTTAAGAGATAATAAAGGAAAGCCTTTTGCTAATTTTTTTGGAAATGCAGAAGAAATAAAAAATAATTTAAAAATAGATAAGGTTCATATAAGCATAACTCACGATGGAGGGTATGCTCTTTGTTTTGCTGTTGCGGAAGGGGAGTAATATATGAAAGTTGTTTTAGCTGAAGAAATGAATATAATTGATAAAAAAAATATTATGGAAATAGGAATACCTGGCATTGTATTAATGGAAAATGCAGCAAAAAATGTTTTTTTAGCTATTGAAAAAACTGAGATTGTGGATAAAAAAATAGCTATCATTTGCGGAACAGGAAATAATGGCGGTGATGGTTTTGCTATTGCAAGATTATGCAAAGATAAAGGATATTTTGTAAAAGTTTTTATAATTGGAGATACTTCCAAAATTTCAGGAGATGCTTTAACAAACTATAACATTTTAAAAAATATAAAAGTTGATATTTCCGAGGAAATAGAAAATTTAGATAATTATAATATTATTGTTGATGCAATATTTGGTACAGGCTTTAAAGGTCAAGTTTATGGGAAACCATTAGATGCAATAAAGTTAATTAATAAATCGAATGCTTATAAAATAAGTGTTGATATACCTTCAGGAGCTTATGCAAATACTGGAGGTATTTCAAATGTTTGTGTAAAAGCCTCTGAAACTATTA
>CALWSX010000128.1 GCA_944384285.1 uncultured Lachnospiraceae bacterium | reverse complement strand
CAAGAGATTATAGATAAAATCAAAGCTTTTAAAGAAAAAAATGAAGATATAAAAACAAATGTTTCTGATGACCAATTAACACAGCAAGACTTAGATAATTTTAAATTAGATGAGAAAATTGAAAATGACACTTGTCAAATAGAAAATGTAGAAAATTTTCAGCAAATTGAAATGACTGAAAATATAAATACAAAAGACAGTGAAAAAGAAGAGAAAAAAGAGTTAATTGGAGAAGGCATACTTGAAGTTATGGCAGACGGTTATGGTTTTTTACGTGCAAGAAACTTTTTGCCAGGAACTGATGATATTTATATTTCTCCATCACAAATAAGAAGATTTAATTTAAAAACTGGTGATTGTGTAAATGGTATTATTCGTTTAGCTCGTGAAAACGAAAAATTTAATGCTCTTTTATATGTTAAAGAAGTTAATGGTGACAGACCAGATTATGCATCAAGACGTCCAAATTTTGAACTTCTTACACCTATATACCCAAATGAAAAGCTTACGCTTGAAACAGAGAGAACAGAGGTTTCTACAAGAATAATAGATATAGTTGCACCTATAGGAAAAGGACAAAGAGGTATGATTGTTGCACCTCCAAAAGTTGGAAAAACTGTACTTCTTACCAAAATGGCAAATGCTATCACAAAAAACCAACCAGAAACATTTTTGATAGTGTTATTAATAGATGAACGCCCTGAAGAGGTTACAGATATCCAAAGATCTATAGATGGTGAAAATGTTGAAATAGTATATTCTACTTTTGACGAACAGCCAGAACACCATAAAAGAGTAGCAGAAATGGTACTTGAAAGAGCAAAAAGGCTTGTAGAACAAAGAAAAGATGTTGTTATACTTCTTGACAGTATTACAAGACTTGCAAGAGCATATAATCTTACAATTCCTCCAAGCGGAAGAACTTTGTCGGGTGGACTTGATCCTGCGGCTTTGCATATGCCTAAAAAATTCTTTGGAGCTGCAAGAAATATAGAAAATGGCGGAAGCCTTACAATACTTGCGACGGCTCTTATTGAAACAGGAAGTAAAATGGACGAAGTTATATTTGAGGAGTTTAAAGGAACGGGTAATATGGAGCTTGTTCTTGACAGACGACTTTCAGAAAGACGAGTTTTTCCTGCCATAGATGTTAATAAATCTGGAACTAGAAGAGAAGAACTCTTACTTACTCAAAAAGAGCTTGAAGTAAATTATCTTTTAAGAAAATTTGCTACTTCAAACAGTCAAAATGATGTTACGGAAATGGTAATAGAATATATGGTTAGAACTCAAAATAATGAGGATTTTATCGAAAAAATTCTTACCATGGATAAATAAAAAATGAACCCTCGATAATGATAAATTTTATCAAAATCGGGGGTTATTTTTTAAGGTTTTACAGCAACTATAATATCTCTTTTAATAGCCTGGTCTACTCTATGTTCAAATTCTTTGTAAATACCATCGTTTAAAACTTCAAAACCAGCATTTTCAAGAAGTTTTGAAAAATCATTTCTTGATAATAAAAAGCTGTTCCAAGCAAGAACTAAAGCACCGCCTTTGTTTAATATGTTTTTCCATGCAGGGGCAGCTTCAGAAACAAGTTCTTTTGGATTTCTTGTAATAGATGTTTGCTTTGATTTTATCATATTCCCGTGTTGCACACCGTATGGGAGGTCACCAACTATGATATCAAAAAAGTTCTTTTTATAAACTCTATCTGCGTATATTGAATTTCCATAAACAAGTTCCCATTGTCTAAAATTTTTGTTTTTTAAATCATCTTTATCCTTTGCAATTTGGATTGAATATTTTTTACCTGAAAAACTTTTATCCGAGCTTTTTATTTTTAAAGTATCTGTTGAGTGTTTATATTTTTCTTTTTCAAGGTACTTTTTAAAATATGTATAAGCTTCATTTACAGATTTATCACATATTTCTATGCCATAAGAATCATATCCATAAATGAGACCTTCGTATAAAGTTGTTCCTTTTCCGGCGATAGGGTCTAAAAGCTTAATATCATCTTTTTCATAGGTCATACTGTTTACGGCAATATTTATCATTAAGCGAGTAAAAAGCTCATTTGTTTTGCCTGTATATTTTAAAATCATGCTAAGGCTTTCGTCCATAAAACCTTTTGTTATCAAACTAAGAGGTCTAAAATATTTTTCGTTATTTATATCTTTAATTTCAAAAAGGGCATAGGCAAAAGATAATTTTGCACATAAGTTTTCTATTTTTTCTGTATCAATATCTGATTCAAAAGTTATGTAATATATTCCGTTTAAAATTTCTCCCATTAAATTTTGATAATTTATATTATATTTTTGGAAAGAAAGAGTTATTTCGGAAATAGAAAGTTTTTTTGAACTTTCAAAGTATACTCTGTTATGTCCTGGATTTACTAAAATAGCATATTTGTTCATTTTTTTACCTCATATTATATTTATAAATATAGAATAAATTATATCAAAACAGTATTATACAGGCAATATAATTCTGTTATTTAAAAATATAGAAAAAAGGCGTTAAAGAAATCTTTAACGCCTAAATATTATTCAAGGTAATCTTTAAGTTTTTTGCTTCTGCTTGGGTGCCTTAATTTTCTTAAAGCTTTAGCTTCAATTTGACGGATACGTTCTCTTGTTACATTAAATTCTTTTCCAACTTCTTCAAGAGTACGAGCTTTTCCGTCATCAAGACCAAAACGAAGACGTAAAACTTTTTCTTCTCTTTCAGTAAGAGTATCAAGAACTTCAATAAGCTGTTCTTTTAAAAGTGTAAAAGCGGCAGCTTCTGCAGGTGCAGGAATATCTTCATCAGGAATAAAGTCCCCTAAATGGCTGTCTTCTTCTTCACCTATAGGTGTTTCAAGAGAAACCGGCTCCTGTGCAATTTTCATAATTTCACGAACTTTTTCAACAGGAAGCTGCATTTCTTTTGAAAGCTCGTCTGCGGTAGGTTCACGACCTAATTCCTGTAAGAGCTGTCTTGAAATTCTAATGAGTTTGTTAATAGTTTCAACCATATGAACAGGAATACGAATAGTTCTTGCCTGGTCTGCTATAGCTCTTGTTATAGCTTGTCTTATCCACCATGTAGCATAAGTAGAAAATTTATATCCTTTTCTGTAGTCAAATTTTTCTACAGCTTTTATAAGACCTAAATTTCCTTCCTGGATAAGGTCAAGGAAGAGCATACCTCTGCCGACATATCTTTTTGCAATACTTACAACAAGTCTTAAGTTGGCTTCTGCAAGTTTTTTCTTAGCGTATTCGTCGCCAGTTTCCATTTTTTTAGCAAGCTCAATTTCTTCTTCGGCTGTTAAAAGAGGAACTTTCCCGATTTCTTTAAGGTACATACGTACAGGGTCATCGATGTTTACACCTTCAGGAAGCGTAAGATCAACCATTTTTTCGGCTTCAATATCAATATCTTCTTCTCTTTCATCGATGATCCCTAATACGTCAATTCCTTGTGATTCGAGATAATCAAATACCTTGTCAATCTGTTCGGGAGAAAGCTCAATATCACCCAAGTGTTCAATAATTTCTTTAGATTCAAGGACACTTTTTCTTTTTTTGCCCATTTCAATAAGCTCTTTTAACTTAGTAATAATTGTGATGTCTTCTGCGGGTTTCAAGACAATCCTCCCTTTCAATGTTTCTTTATTTTTTTATCTTAATATCAAGATTTTTTAATTTTGATATTTCTGAAATAAGATTATTTATTTCGTTTATATCGCTGCTTGAAGAAGACACAGAGTTAATATAAGACTGCTTAATAAGTACAACTTCTGAGTTAATAGCTTTCTCCATATCTTCTAAATTATTGTATTTTATATTTACTGCAAATACTTCCGTTGCAAGCCTTTGATCTTCTATAGTATCAAAATTTTGTATAAGTTTTGTAGGAAGTATTTTTTCATCTTTTTCGTTTAATTCATATATTATAGTTGCCATTTTTTTATAAATATCTTCAGAAAACTCAAAAGGTGATAAAAATTTCTTAATTTCTTTAAAAATATCGGGATATGATGCACATATATAAAGAATATCCCTTTGAGCTTCAATAAGACCTTTTGATTTTTTAATGGCAGACGATATATTATCGTTACGTATTTTAAGTCTCTTTTTTTCAGCTTCTGTCATAAAGTTTTTTTCTTGTCTTGATATAGTTTTATTAATTTCAGTTTTAATTGCATCTTCCGAAACTCCTGTTAAAGATGAAACATTTTTAATAAACACATCTCTTTCTATAGTATTTTCAACAGAAGAAAGAAGATTAGCGGCTTCGGAGGTAAATTTTATTTTATGATCAGGATTATTCAAGTTATAATTCTTCTTAATACAATTTATTTGGAAAGAAATATGATCTAAAGAATTATAAATGAGTTTTGCAAATTCTTTTACACCATAAGTTTTTATAAATTCATCTGGGTCTTTTGCATTAGTAACCTGGCATATACGCACATTAATTCCTGAAGAAATAAGTACAGGTATTGCTCTTAAAACTGCACGTTCTCCAGCTTCATCACTATCAAATAAAAGAATAACGTTAGAAGATACTTTTTTAATGCTATTTGCATGTTCTTTATTAAATGCAGTTCCAAGAGAAGCGGCTACGTTATGAAACCCTGCTTGATACAGGCTAATCATATCCATGTATCCTTCAACAATGATAATTTCTGAAGGTCGTTCTTTTTTTGCAAGATTAAGCCCAAATAAATTTCGGCTTTTACTGAATATTGGTGTTTCCGGAGAGTTTAAATATTTAGGTTCACCGGAACTTATAATTCTTCCTCCAAAGGCAATAGGTTTTCCGTTTAAATCAAAAATTGGGAACATAATACGATTATAAAATCTATCATAAAATCCGTTTCCGTTTTTATCTCTCATTATAAGTCCGGACAAAACCATTTCGTCATTGGAGAACCCTTTATCCTTAAGATAAAGATAAAGAGAGTTTCTGCTGTTATCAGAAAAACCAAGTCCAAATTTTTTTTGAATTTTAGGGGATATTTGTCTTTTTTCCAAATATTTTCTGGCAATTTCCCCTTTGTTATCTTGTAGTGCAGAGTAGTAAAAAAGACCTGCTTGTCTATGAATTTCTATTAATTTGTTGTTTAATCTTTCTTTTTCCAAAAAGAATTCTGCGTTTTTAGGTTCTGGAAGCTTTACTCCACCACGTTTAGCCAAGGTTTCTATTGCTTCTAAAAATGAGCAGTTTTCCATTTGCATAATAAATGTAAAAACATCACCACCGGCTCCGCATCCAAAACAGTAATAAAATTGTTTATCAGCATTTACGGAAAAAGAAGGCGTTGACTCGCTATGAAATGGACATAATCCGAAATATGAGCCGCCTTTTTGTTTAAGTGGAAGATATTCGGAAACAACACTTACTATATCATTTTGAAGTCTTATTTCATCGAGCAATTCGTCACTATAGAACATTAGAATATCTCCTGCAAATAATCATAATTACAACAATTTCTCTTAAGAATAAATATTCGACATTTGATATCAAATTCCTTTTTAATATTTTGATTTTGTGAGTTAAGTATATTTATATACAAAATATTTGCGTTTATAGTATAAAAATATTTAAGAATTTAAAATAAAATTTGATATTAAATATAATTGTAAATAAAAAAAGAGGATATATATCCTCTTTTTTATAAAAAATAATTAATCTTTAGCAAGTTTTTCTCCCACTTCTTTTAATTTTTTAGTATCACAAGGAAGGGGTCTGTTATGGCACATTATACTTTCATATGTAGGAGCTTTGGCAACGTTTTTACATTGTTCTTCCCATTTTCTTAACCATTGACCTTTACTCCAACCGGCAGAGCCAAATAATACAAATTTTTTATGTCGAAGTAATGGGAGAACTTTTGCAAACATTGGTCTGAATTCGAATTCTTCTATTACTTCAGAACCCATTGCAGGGCAACCAAAAGCAAGAGAATCATAATTGTCAACCATAGTCTCATTAAAATCTGCACATTTAAATATATCTACTTCTGCGCCACAGGCTTTGGCACCTTCATAAACAGACTTAGCCATTCTTTCAGTGTTTCCTGTTTTGCTCCAATAAACAACTGCAACTTTATTCATATTAATTCTCCTTCCGTACATAAAGAAAACTATTAAACATATATATTAATTATAAAGCTGTGTATATTTTAATGCAATATACAAATTAATAAAGTTTTTATTTTAAATTATTAACAAAGAAGGAGAATTAATATGAATTTTATTTATTTGAGTCCATCAACACAGGAATTTAATGAATATATTTCAGGCGGAACAGAAGAATTTTATATGAACTTGATTGCGGATAGAATGACACCTTATTTACTTGCTTCAAAAATAGGATTTACAAGAAATATACCAACAATGACAGCAGTTAATTCAACTTTACAGTCAAATTTAGGGGAATATGGACTTCATTTGTCCCTCCATTCAAATGCAGGACCAAAAGACCTTTCGGGGATACTTAGAGGACCTGTTATATATTATTTTCCTGGAAGTGTTTTAGGGAAAGAAGCGGCAGAAATTTTTGCAAAAAATTTAAAAACAATTTATCCGGTTCCTTCACTAATAAAAATTGTACCAACAACAACTCTTTTTGAAGTTGCAAGAACAAATGCTCCAAGTATTTTGGTTGAGACTGCATATCATGATAATGAAGAAGATGCTTTTTGGATAAAAAATAATATTGAAAAAATAGCTGAAAATTATGTTCTTTCTCTTACAGAATTTTTCAAAATACCTTTTATAAGGCCAACTTGTGTTTTTGAGTAAAAAATAAAAACCAAAACAAAGGCTTTATAAAAGTTTTGGTTTTTAATTTTTGTTTATGATTTGTAAGGAGTTTTTGTTTCAGCAACAGATAATAATGTTTTGCTTTGAAGACGTTCTGAGCGGTAAATAAGATAATCTAAGAAAAGCTCAAGTTCGGAAAGTTCAGATGGATTTAAAAGTATCATCTTTTCTTTAAAAATATCAAAATCGAAAGATAAAAATTTATCATTATATGGATTTTTAATATCTGAAATACCAAGAAGATAATCCATAGAGACATTAAAGAAAGAGGCAAGTTTTTTTAAATCTTCTATTGAAGGTTGATTACGACCGGATTCATAATTAGAAATAGCTGAACATCCATAATTAAGTTTTTCAGCAAGTTTTGTTTGAGTAAGACCAAAGCTGGTTCTAAGATTTTTAAGCCTTTCTTTAAATTCCATTTTATCACGTCCTTTTCTATAGATTTTTATATTTTAAAATGTGATCTAATCTAATGTTATTTTGGAATAATTTTATATCAGTATACAACATATTATAAGTTAAACACAATAAGTATATAACAAAAAAAGTTTCTTTTAAATATTATTCCACAAATACGATAAAAATATAAAAAAATATTTAATTTGTGCTGAAAAATTAGAAAACGTTGTATAGTATTTCATTTATTATGAATTAACTATACAACGTTTTATTTATTATAAAAATCTTATGCAAATTCGGTTTTTTTGATTCGTTTTTGTAAATATATAAAGAATACTACACAAAATATAATTTGGAATGATGATGAAATAGGTGTTGCAAGACCAATTTTAAATAAGTTTGTATCTTCTAATCGGCTCATAAAATATGCGACAGGCATTCTAAGAGCAAGAGCACCTATTAAGTTTTGGATCATAACAAATTTAGTTTTTCCATATCCATTAAAATATCCATTCATACAGAAGAAAATAGGTGTTTGCATACAGTCTATTGCATAAGCTCTTAAATATTCCCATGAAGCTAAAATTACAGCGGTATCTGTTGTAAAGAGTCGGGATAATATATCTCCGTGGAAAAATGTAAAATATGCTATAAAAAATGAAGGTACAAGCGAAGATATAAGTCCGTAAGCCAAAGCTTTTTTTGCTCTTTTATGTTCTTTTGCTCCAACGTTTTGGGCAACAAATGCTGCAAGTGACTGCATAAATGCTATAGGAATAAGCATAATAAGTAAAATTAATCTTCTTGAAACACCAATTCCTGCAGCGGCAACAAGTCCTAATGAGTTTACAATAGATGTTAATGCAAGCATTGAGAGACCAATAAGAAAGTCTTGTAAAGCAATAGGAACACCTAAATCTAATACTCTTTTAATTATGTTTTTATTTGGTTTCAAATGGTTTCTTGTGAAATGGAATGGAAGTTTACGTTTTCTAATAATCAATATAGATATTATAACACTTATTGCCTGAGCCATAACTGTTGCAATGGCAACACCTTCTACGCCCATTCCTAAAACAGCTACAAAATATAAGTCACCAAATATGTTTATTATACAAGCTATAAGTACAGCAAAAAGAGGTGTTTTTGAATCCCCTAAGCCTCTAAAAATAGCTCCCAAAACATTGTATGCAATAAAGAAAATAGAGCCCCAAGCAGATATTCTCATATATGTATTTGTTTGTTCGTAGGCTTCCGGAGGAATCATCATAAGAGATGAAAGGGTGCCTGCAAATATTGATACTAAAACTGTTACAAGTATAGAGAATACAAAAAATAAGAATATAGAACTTCCTATAATTGTTCCAACTTCATCGTTTTTACGTTCCCCCAGTTTTTGTCCGATAAAAACTGTTGTACCAACAGCGATACCGGAAACAACATTTGAAATCATTGTCATAATCTGACCACCAGTTGCAACTGCGGCTACCTCTGATGATGAACGAAACTGACCTATAACAATAAGGTCAACAGAAGTATACATTGTTTGTAAAAGTAATGCAAAAAATATTGGTATACCAAATTTAAGAAGAGGTGCTAAAATTCTACCCTCTGTAAAATCAGAACGACTCATATTAATTTCCTCCATAAAGATTTATTTTTATTCGATATTATGTTTAATTTTTGAGATTATATCTAAAAATATTGTAATTTCGTTGTCGGTCAGGTCTTTAGAAACTTTATTTTCTAAATCTGACAATAAAGAATTAATTTCTTTGTGAAGAGATTTTGCCTTATCTGTTAAAACAATTTTTTTAAGTCGTCCATCTTTTTCAACGCCTTCTCTTACAATAAATCCCTTTTTTTCCATATTGTTAAGTGAAAGGCTTACAGCAGAACGAGTAAGCTTAAAATCTTTTTCAATGTTTTTTTGATAAACGGTAATATTTTTTTTGTCTGAGTGCATAATGTAGTCAATTATTAAACATTGAGTAGTACTTAACTGTCCGTCAAAAGCTGTACTTAAAACAATATCGACTTTTCGTGCGATAATATTTTGTAATCTTCCTATTTCCAACCCTAACTTTAAATTTTCCATTTTCCCCTCCATATTTAATTGTTAATGATTAAACAAGTCTACCATATTTAAAATACAAAGTCAACAAAATTTGACAAAAAATATATTAAAAATTTATTTGTTTTTAATTGATTTATATATTAAATAGCGATACTATTAAAATAGATTTGACAAAATGCTTATTTTATGGGGATTAATTCAAAATTTGTTTATTCTTTTTTAAAAAATTTTTTATAAAAAAAGAGGCATATAAATATGCCTCTTAACTTTTTATTTATTTTCTTTTTCAACAAGTTTTCTTCCCATGATTACACCCATAACTGATGCCATCATAAGTCCTCTTGTCCAACCGCTTGAATCCCCAAGACAGTGGAGACCATGAATATTTGTATTAAAATCAGTATCCATTTTTACTCTGTTGCTATAGAATTTAAGTTCAGGAGAGTAAAGAAGAGTTTCGCTTGAAGCAAAACCAGGTACAACATGGTCAACTGCCTGAATAAAATTAATAATATTAATCATGGATCTGTAAGGGAGAGCAGATGTAATATCTCCGGCTATAGCGTCCGCAAGAGTAGGTTTTAAGTTAGACTGAGAAAGTTCTTTTGGCCATGTACGTTTTCCGTCCAAAATGTCTCCGAAACGCTGAACAAGGATATGTCCTGCTCCGAGCATGTTAGTAAGTTCACCAATTTTTTGAGCATACGCAATTGGCTGATTAAAAGGCTCGCTAAAATTGTGAGAACAAAGAATAGCAAGGTTTGTATTATTTGATTTAAGTTCTTTATAAGAATGACCGTTTACAACCGCAAGGTCATTATCATAATTTTCCTGGCTAACAAATCCTCCTGGATTTTGGCAGAAAGTACGAACTTTGTTTTTAAATGGTTTAGGATATCCTATAAGTTTGGATTCATATAAAACAGAGTTGACTTTTTCCATAATCTCATTTCTTACTTCTACACGTACACCAATATCAACAGTTCCAGGCTGATGAGCTATTTTATGTTCTTCACATATTTTTTCAAGCCAGTCAGCACCTCTTCTGCCTGTTGCTACAACCGTGTGATTTGATGAGATTTCAAGAGTTTCTTTACCGTTTGATATAATAACCCCTTTGCATTTTCCATCTTCAAGAATAATGTTTTGGCATTCATATCCAAACATAATTTCTACGCCATTATCTAAAAGATATTGTTCAATAGCATAGTAAAGTCCCTGAGCTTTTTCTGTTCCTAAGTGTCTTATAGGGCAATCAACAAGTTTAAGTCCTGCTTGAATGGCTCTTTTTCTAATATCTTTAACTTCTTCAGGGTGTCCAACACCTTCAACTTTTGTATCAGCACCAAATTCAAGATAAATTGTATCAGTGTAATTTATCATTTCCTGTGCATAGTCGTCTCCAATGAGAGATGGAAGATCTCCTCCAACTTCGCTGCTTAAAGAAAGCTTACCGTCAGAAAAAGCGCCTGCGCCTGAAAAACCTGTAGTAATATGACAATAAGGTTTACAGTTTACACATTGTTTTGTAGCGCTTTTTGGGCAACGTCTTTTTTCAACAGGCTGTCCTTTTTCTATAATAAGAATTTTTTGTTTTGTATTTTTTCTTATCATTTCAAGGGCGGTGAAAATACCTGCAGGTCCTGCACCGACAATAACTAAATCTTTAAACATATACATAACCTCCTATGTATTCAAAAAAATAACCTTAAAGTTATCTATGAAAACAAAATATGTAAGACAACTAAAAGGTGATAATATAAACTGGTGTGGTTTTCATACAGAGTTTACTATATCATATATATCTAATTTTGTCAATTTATTTTAATATACGACTCATTTATAAATTTATGGTATAATTATTAATAATAGAATTTTATTTATATTGTGTTTTATATAAAAATGGAGGAAGGATATGAAAAATAAGTTAAAAATTAATTTTTTATCCATATTAATAACATTTGTTTTAATTTTTATTTTTAATATATTTTTAAATGGAATGTATCTTTTTGGTATGCCTAATAAAAAAGATGTTTATAAAGTTACAATATCATATCCTAAAGTGAGTGAGGAAGTTAAGGAAATATATGATAAAGAAGGAATTGAATATGCTGTAAGTTTAACAGGATATTTAAGATATTCTGTTTTTGGTAAGGTTGAAACAAAAGAAGAATCTTTAGTTACGGTTACTTACTACAGTTCAGAAAAACCACCTTTCACTGTTTTTGTAAATAATGATACAGTTATTTTAAATGATAAAGCCCATGTTTTGAAAAAAGATAATATCTTTGTAAATGTTATAGAAGGGTTATTTTTTTAAAATAATAAATTTAAAAATAAAAGCTTTCCTAATATTTAAGGAAAGCTTTTTTGTTTTATTCTGAAATAGATTTTTTTCTTTTTGGATTTGAGCCTACAGAAAGAAGAACTAAAGTTGAAATTATAAGTGCGAAACCTAAAAGTTCCATTCCTTCAAACTGTGATTTTAGTATTATTACAGAAAATACTGCTGCTGATAAAGGCTCTACTGATGCAATAAGTATTGTAAGAGCAGGCCCAATATATTTAATACCTATAAGATAAGCAAGGAATGCTATAACTGTACCGCCGATAACTATAGTTCCTAAATTTATAAAAGCAATTTTATCAAGCCCTGAAGGTACATCAAAAGGTGGGAAAACTATGCTTAGAACAACAGCACCTATTAACATAGAAAAACATAAAACATGAATAGCGCTGTATTTTTTTAATAAGTTTTCCGGAAATACTGTATTTATACTCATAGCAACGGCAGAAAGAATACCCCAGAAAAGTGCTTGTGGAGAAAGTGATAAGTTTCCTATTTTTCCTCTTGTAGCTATTAAGAATACACCAGCAACGGCAAATATAACTGCAAGTGATTCTGTTGGTTTTGGGAGTTTTTTTGTTCTTAATGCAGTGTATACTGCAACCATAACTGGGGAAATATATTGTATAACAGTTGCAGTAGCAGCATTTGATGCTTTTATTGTTGCAAAGTATGTAAACTGAACACCTGCTATACCTAAAATTGAATAAATAATAAGTCTTACAACATCATTTTTATTTTTAAAAATTGAAAAAAGCTTTTTTCCGTCTCTTATTAAGCATATAATAAGTATTATAAGTCCTGACGACAAAAGACGAGTAGATGTTAGCCAACCTGCGTCAACATTTGGATTTGACTGGAACAAAATTTGGCTGTTTACTCCAGAAAGACCCCAAAGTACAGCTCCAATAAATGCTAAAACTGAACCAAAAAAAAATTTATTTTTAGTACTCATTTTTTTCACCTGAATATTTATAGTATTTGACATAAAAAATATGCAATTAAAGATATAATACTTGTAAAAAAAAGTAATGTCAAATAAAAATTTAATTGTTTTTTTCTTAATTTTTCAATAAGAATATTTTTAGATTTTCTTATATATAAAAATTGGTTTGCATATAAAAAAAAATCTGTTATAATTATGTATATTAATTGAATATTATTAACTAATTGAAATCGGAGGATATTGCTTATGCCTGATAATAATATAATTGAAAAAGAATTAAGTATGGGAACTGTTCAGATTGCTGATGAAGTTGTTTCTATTATTGTATCAACTGCAGCTTCTGAGGTTGAAGGTGTTGCTAAACATCAAAAAGACAGAACAGATACAATTGTAGAATTTTTTGGAAGAAAAAATCAGTCTAAAGGTGTTAAAGTTGAAGTAAACGGTTCTGATGCTTCTGCAGAAATTGAACTTATAGTTAAATTTGGCTATAATATCTCGGAAGTTGCCTATGAAGTACAAAAAAGAGTAAAAGAAGCACTTGAAACTATGGCAGGATTAAACGTTATTTCCGTTAATGTAAATGTAGTGGGAATTATGGTTGAAAAACCTAAAACAGAAAATAAAACAGAAAAATAATTAGGTTATAAATGCACATTAGGGGGATTATTCTACAGACTTTTATAAGATGTTGGATTTCCCCCTGTTTTTAGTTACATAGAGGTGTTTGTAGGAGGATTTTATGAACAGACGAGAATTAAGAAAAAATGTTTTTTATGCTGTTTTTCAGCTGTATTTTGCAGGCGAGGAAGAGCAAGAGGACGTTTTGCGAGTGTTTTTTAAAGAATATGATTTTGATGAAGACAGCAGAAAAATTATAGAAGATGAAGTAAATGGAATTATGGAAAAAAGTGAAGATCTTGACAGTGAAATAGAAATAAACTCAAAAGGCTGGAAAGTTTCAAGAATGTCTAAAGTAGACAGAGCTATATTAAGAGTTGCTCTTTATGAAATGAAATACATGGACGATATCCCTGTTGGGGTTGCTATAAATGAAGCTGTGGAACTTGCAAAAAAATACAGTACTGATGAATCACCATCATTTATAAACGGAATACTTGGAAAAATCGCAAGAAGCGGAGAGTAATAATGTTAAACAGAAAAATTTTCTCAGTGTCTCAAATTAACAGATACATAAAAACCATGTTTGAAAATGACTTCATATTAAACGGAATGTGGGTCAGAGGTGAAATTTCTAACTTAAATTACAACAAAAGCGGGCATATTTATTTTACTTTAAAAGATAATACAAGCGCTATAAATGTTGTAATGTTCAGAGATTATTCTATGCTTCTACCGTTTGAACTTGAAAACGGTATGGAAGTAATTGTATGTGGGTATGTATCTTTATATGAGAAAACAGGTCAGTACCAACTTTATGCTGAGATTATTGACCCAGTAGGCGCAGGGGAACTTGCTTTAAAATTTGAAGAGCTTAAAAAAAGGCTTGAAAAAGAAGGATATTTTGATGAAGATTATAAAAGAGAAATTTGTAAAAATCCAAAGAGAATAATTGTAATTACGTCACCGACAGGCGCTGCTGTAAGAGATATTATTAAAATATCAAAAAGAAGAAACAGAGGGATAGAGATATTTGTAGTACCTGTTTTAGTGCAGGGGGAGAATGCACCCGATGATATAGTGAGAGGATTACGTCTTGCAAATGAATGGGGACAAGCAGATACTATTATTCTTGGACGAGGTGGAGGGTCTTTTGAAGACTTAAACGCCTTTAATGACGAAAGAGTTGCAAAAGCCATTTTTTCATCAAAAATACCTGTTGTATCTGCGGTTGGGCACGAAACGGATTTTACAATAGCTGATTTTGTTGCGGATTTAAGAGCATCAACGCCATCTGCGGCTGCAGAGCTTTCTGTGGGGAATGTTTCGGAGTTTTCCGACAAGCTTTTTGAAATAGAAAAAAAGATAGATATATTTTTTAAAAATAAATTGTATAAAGAAAAAGAAAAATTTTTGGATATTACAAAAAAACAAGTTTTAAAAAGACCTAAAGACAAAATTTACAATATGCAGTTTTATCTTTCGGGGATAGAAAAAGATATACTTAATGCTGCAAAAATAAAAATTAAAGATGAACAAAACAAGCTTATAAATATAATAAACAGACTTGAAGAAAATTCACCGATTAAAAATATGGGGAAAGGCTTTTTCTATATAACAGATAAACAGAGCCGTCCGCTTAACGAGTTAAAAGATATATCCGTTGGCGATGAAATTAATATATTGTTTAAAGACGGTACGGCAAAAGCAATGGTTACGGAGGTTAAACCCGATGGCAACTAAGAAGTTAACTTATGAACAGAGTATTGAACGACTTTTGGAGATAGTTTCGGAAATGGAAAACCCTGAAACTCCTCTTGAAAAATCCGTAAAGCTTTATAAAGAAGCTGTTAATTTAACAAAATTTTGTAAAGATAGACTTGAAGAAGCAGAAAAGGAAGTAAAAATTCTTGAAAGAGATTTTAACGACGTAATTGTTGAAAAACCTTTTGATGTTTTGGAGGATGAAGATGAACTTTGATAATGTATTAAACGAAAAAATAAAATTAATTGATAAACATCTTGATCTTTATTTGCCAAAAGAAGATGTTTTTCCCGATATTATTTATAAGTCAATGAGATACAGTATTTTTGCTGGAGGAAAAAGATTAAGACCTGTACTTTTATTGTCTGCTGCAGAACTTTTTAATCAAAATTTTGAAAAGGCTATACCTTTTGCGTGTGCACTTGAAATGATACACACATATTCTTTGATACACGATGATCTTCCGGCTATGGATAATGATGATTATAGAAGAGGTAAACTCACAAATCATAAGGTTTTTGGAGAAGATATGGCTATTTTAACGGGCGATGCTTTATTAAATGCAAGTTTTACGCTTATGAGTAAAAATGCCGTAGAATATAACGATATGAACCTTATGAAAGCCGCTTATATTATTTCAAAAGCTGCCGGGGATTTGGGTATGCTTGGTGGACAAGTTGTCGATGTCATTTCTGAAGGAAAAAAGATTGATATAAATACTTTAAACTATATTCATAAAAATAAAACTGCTGCTCTTATTTCTGCTGCACTTTCAGCAGGTGCTGTTATTGGAGGAGCTACAGAAAAGGAAGTTTTGATACTTGATAAAATAGGTGAGAATATAGGAATATCATTCCAAATTGAAGATGATATTTTAGATGTTACAAGTTCTTATGAAGTTTTAGGTAAACCTATTTTAAGTGATGAAAAAAATGAAAAAACAACTTATGTTACTCTTTTTGGAATAGATAAATCAAGAGAAAAGTCAAAAGAACTTTTGCTTTCTGCTATATCTATGTTTGAGGATAGTTTTGGAAATAAATCAGAATTTCTTATTTGGCTTACAAAAAAACTTATAAACAGAGAAAAATAAAAGTTTAAAAACTTTTGGAGGAAATAATGGACGAAAAAGAAAGACTTGATATATGTCTTGTTGAGAGGGGATTTGCACCTTCAAGAGAAGTTGCAAAAGCTTATATTATGGCTGGAAAAGTACTTGTTGATAATGTAAAAGAAACAAAAGCAGGGACAAAAATTAAAAAAAATGCCAATATATCTTTAATTGGTGAAAAAATGAAATATGTAAGCCGTGGTGGTTACAAACTTGAAAAGGCTATGGATAATTGGGACATAGATTTAAAAGATAAAGTTTGTATGGACGTAGGCGCTTCAACCGGAGGATTTACAGATTGTATGCTCCAAAATGGAGCAAAAAAAGTATATTCTGTAGATGTGGGGTATGGTCAATTTGCATGGTCATTAAGAACAGATGAGAGAGTTGTGTGTCTTGAAAAAACAAACATAAGATATTTGACAGACGAAACTGTTAAAGAAAAAGTATCTTTTGTTTCTATAGATGTATCTTTTATTTCTCTTACAAAAGTTATACCGCCGGCTGTTAATCTTATGGCAGATGACGGAAAGCTTGTATGTTTGATAAAACCTCAGTTTGAAGCCGGAAAAGAAAATGTTGGTAAAAAGGGTGTCGTAAAAGATAAAAAAGTCCATTCAGATGTAATTAAAAAAATAATAGATTTTTCATTTGATAACAATTTAAATATTAGAGGGATAAGTTACTCACCTATAAAAGGCCCGGAAGGGAATATAGAATACCTTATTTTTCTTGACAGAAAAGAACAGGGGTTAGATAAAGAAACAGCTTATAAAGAAGCAGATAATATTACAGAAATATCACATAATGAATTAGATAAATAGGGGTGCTTTAAATGAAAACAATCGGAATTATACCTAATATTATGAAAGATAAGGATTTTTCCATAACAAAACGAGTTTATGATTATGTAGTAGAAAAAGGGTTAACTCCTCTTTTGCAGGAAAATGTTTCTTCAAAGCTTAATATTAATATGGCACCATATAAATATGGTGAAGTTATCGATAATTCAGATTTTATAATAATTTTAGGTGGAGACGGAACGCTTCTAGGAGTTGCGAGAAGAGCAGCAAGAAAAGGAACTCCTATTCTTGGTATAAATTTAGGAACTGTAGGTTTTCTTACAGATGTTGATATAAAAGACTTTAAACCTACAATAGACAGGGTAATTGCAGGTGATTACAAGCTTGAAGAAAGGCTTATGCTCGATGCTAAAATTGTAAATAATCATGATAAAGAGGAAACACATATTGCACTTAATGATGCTTGTGTATTAAAGGGTGTTTTTTCAAAAATGCTTGAATTAAGTGTTTATGTAAATTCAGAATATTTGGATACATATAGAGCAGACGGTATAATCGTTTCTACTCCTACAGGGTCTACAGCGTATAATCTTTCAGCAGGTGGTCCTATTTTAAAACCGGATACACAAATGCTTGCAATAACTCCTATTTGTCCACATTCACTTCATGCAAGAAGTATTGTTGTATCTGCAGATGATGTTATTACTATAAAAATAAACCATACTAAAAATGAGGACTGTATTTTAAGTTTGGACGGACAGCCAGGAATTTTACTCAAAGATGATGAGTTTATTAGAATACAGCGATCACCATATACTACTGTAATTGCAAAAATTGGGAATATGGGATTTTATGATATTTTAAGAGATAAGATAATCATGTAAAAAGGGGGTATGTTATGAAAGCGAAAAGACAAAACAAGATTCTTGAACTTATTGAAACTTACAACATAGATACACAAGAAGAAATAGCTAGACTTCTTAAAGAGGCCGGATTTAAAGTCACTCAGGCAACCGTTTCAGGAGATAGACGAGAACTTAAACGTACAAAAATTTCAGCAGGGAGTGGAAACCAAACCTATTCTGTTATCGCAGA
>CALWSX010000127.1 GCA_944384285.1 uncultured Lachnospiraceae bacterium | reverse complement strand
GGTTACACATAATATCAAAGACCTCCTTCAAACTCTGTACGAGCAATAACTTCGTCCTGAACAGGTTTTCCTGTTTCTACCCAGTACTGTGTAAATCCTGATACCCTTACAAGTAAATCTCTGTTTGACTCTGGGTGTTTCTGAGCTTCTTTGAGCATCTTAGAGTCAACAATATTGAACTGTACATGGAAACCACCTTTGTTTATGAATGAAGAAATAAGTGTAAGTAATTTCTTGCTTCCGTCTAAACCACGAACAGCATTTGGATGGAATTTCATATTAACCTGTGAGTTCTGAGATTTGCTCTGATCCCAACAACATCCTGATGAAAGTAATGCATATGGGCCTTCTCTGTCTGTTCCTGGGTATGCTGACATAGAACCGTCTGCAAAAGCTGTATTACATAAACGTCCGTCAGGAGTTGCAAATGTTGCCATACCAACAGCAGCATGAAGTGCTACAGAAATCTGACATGCATACATTGGTTTTGCATAAAGTGATTCATATTTACGACAAGCATCACAGAACCAGTCTTCGTATTCTTTTAATATTTCTTTTACATACTCATCATCGTTACCATGTTTTGGAGCTTTTAAGCAATCACCGTGAATTTCATCATATTTTGTGATATCCGGTTTTTTAATCTGTTCTCCAAGTGAGAATGCTTTTGATTCAATAGCTGTGTAGAAACCAAAGTTGTTTAAAATAGCATCTTTGAAATCTTCTAATGTATATTTTTTATCTTCATATACAAGTTTTTTCAAAGCTACAAGAGAGTTAACCATGTTAATTGTACCGCATGACTCAATATTATATGTAGCATTATATCTTGTTCCCATATGTCCAATGTGGTGACCATTTTTCAAACAGTCCGGTTTCATAAGGGAGTTTACAATAGACATATTTCTGTCTCTCCAAATATCATGCTGGATATTGTTAGCTTTTACTGTAGCTTCGAGAGTAATTTCATAGTATTTTTTATACTGATCCCAGAATTCTTCGTATGTTTCTAATTTTCTGTTATGAGGTGGAAGAACCTGAATACCTGTTCTTTGGTCAACACCGTTAAATAATACCATGTTGATCATTTTTGGATTAGATACAAAGTGAACACCTACTGATGTTGTCTGGCTTGCGCCTGTTGGAATATAATATACTTTTCCATTAAAATGTAATGGCATAAAGCAACCAGGAGCTGTTTCAAGACATCCACCAATAGATACAGCACGAGCTTCACTTACTGTCATTCCTTCATCACCATACTGATTTAAAAGGAATTCCATAGCAACACGGTTATTCATCCAAGCCGGATATCCACAACCTGTTTTTGTACATTCAATACATTTGATTAAGAAATCTTTTGGAAGTCTTTCATCATATAAAACTGAAAGTGTTGGCTGAGGAGACTGATTTGTCATACCTGCATGAATTATTAACCATTCAAGTCTGTTTCCGCATGGCTGACCATCTTTATCAAGACCACCTACACAAAGGTTATTAAATGTATTTCCTGAAATACCGCCTGAAATACCAGTACTTGCAAAGAGTTCAATTGTACTGAATTTGAAACGATGTACTTCTAAAAGTTCAATAACTTCTTCTTCTGTAATAGTTCCTTCTTTGATATCTTTTTCAAAATATGGATAAAGAACCTGACCAAGACGTCCAGGTGAATAACCTGAAATAGCATCTTCGTTTAATACTGTTATATGGATAAGATATGTAAGATGTAAAGCTTCTCTGAAGTTTCTTGGAGGATTGTGTGCAATCCATTCCATCTGATCAGCAAGCTGTAAATATTCTTTTTTTTGTTCTTCGTCTGCTTCTATATCTGCAAGTCTTCTTAATTCTTTAACATAGTTTAACCAGAATTGCTGAATACCGCCTAAAGCTATTCTTGCTGCTTCATAGAAGTATAAACGTTTCATACCAAGGATACCATCACCATCTGCATATCCTGCAACTTCTTTTTTCTTGTCTTCACAAATTTTTATCATTCCATCGATACCATATTCGAGTGGGAAATAATAACTTGCAAGTTCACGTCCCTGTGGAATTGTATAACCACTATCACAGAATACAAGAACGCTCTTCATTATATTAGCCTTTGCTTCATAATCAGACATCATCTGTTCATAAGCAAGACCTAAGTCTTCAACTGATTTTCCTGCCCATTCTCTAGCAAGTTTTGTTAATACAGGAACTTCTTCAGCTCTAATACCAAATTTACCGGCAAGAGAAACAATTTTACCTTTATTTTGAGTAACATTACCGCCACCTGTACCAAGAGCAGCAATTTCGTCAATAGAAGTTGTTCCGCTTGCAGCTGCACTCTTAAGCTCATCTTCTTTTGCAAGATAGAAAGAGTTTGTAAGCCATGGCATTGGGAAACCGCCTCTTAAATAACTTGTTTTTCCGCCAGGAAGGAGATCTTTTGGATAAATACTTGGTGTTGAATGCGCATAAGCACAAGCAAGAGCTTTTGCACGACGTACCTCTAAAACGTCTCCGTCGCATTCAGCAAACTTTCTGCTGTACCAATAAGGGAATTCTACACTTGCACTTGAGAATGCCTGATAGTATAATTCCATCAAATCTGCTGCTCTTTTTGTTTTTTCAAGCTTGATTTCTCTGTCTGTTATCTTGTCACTGTCTTCACAGTTCCCGTAAGATAAACCCATGGACATTCCTTTTTCGGCTAATATCTCTTCTAAGCGTTTTCCTCTTTCAATATCACCCATAATATAATCCTCCTTTTTAATTTGATTAGAAATAATCTTTCTTATTTATGATACTATAATAATATTTTTAAATAAATTTTAGAATAGAGCGAAGGGCTAATTTAAAGACGTATTTAATTGGTTTATATCTTCATTTTAAGACTTTTATAAGCCTAAGGTCTTAAAAAAGATGTATAACTTACAAGTAAAAAACAAAAACCTATCGGTATTTTACCGACAGGTTTTTTATTTTGGATATATAAAATTAAAACAATACTTTATTTAACATCTTTAGCATCTGTTTCTGCCATATATTTAACCATATTCATAACCATGCTGCTGTAACCATATTCATTATCATACCAAGCAAGGAGTTTTACAAAAGTACCATCAAGCATTAAACTTGCTTTAGAATCAAAAATACATGAACATGGATCTCCTACTACGTCACATGATACTATTTCATCTTCACAATAGTTAATTATACCTTTCATATATGTTTGTGATGCTTCTTTAAGAGCTTTACAGATATCTTCATATGTAGTGCTGTTTACAAGTCTTAATGTAAGGTCAACAAGAGAAACGTCGTTACAAGGAACTCTAAAGCTCATACCTGTAAGTTTGCCTTCCATTTCAGGAATAACTTTAGAAACAGCTTTTGCAGCTCCTGTAGTTGTAGGTATAATATTTCCAAAAACTGAACGAGCTTTTCTTAAATCTTTACCTTTCATGTCAACAGGATTTTGTTTTGCTGTAGCAGCATGAATAGTAGACATAAGACCCTGTTCAATTCCAAAGTTTTCATGAATTACTTTTACAAGAGGCGCAAGACAATTTGTTGTACATGAAGCATTTGAAATAACTTTCATTTCAGGTTTATAAGTGTTGCTGTTAACACCATATACAAATGTAGGAGTTTCTTTATCTTTTGCTGGAGCTGTAATAATAACTTTTTTAGCTCCGCCTTCAAAATGAAGAGAAGCTTTTTCAGTAGTATTAAATACACCTGTGCATTCAATAATGTATTCAGCACCACATTCACTCCATTTAGTATTTGATGGAGTATCTTCTCCAAAAATTCTTATTTTTTTACCATTTACAATTATACAATCTTCGCCTTTTTCAACTGTGCCATTAAATCTACCAAACACTGAATCATATTTGATAGAATAAACAATATAATCAAGGTCTGCAGCTCTTGTATTAATTCCGCAGAGTTCAAATTCATCTGCTCTTTCTGTAATAATTCTGAAAACAACATGACCAATACGTCCAAAACCGTTAATACCTAATTTAATAGCCATATGATTCCTCCCGAAAATATAAAACAAAATAGTAAATTTTACACACACACTTTGATTTTAACATAAAAAAAAGAAAATATCAGCCTATATGGGAAAATAATTAAAATTCGTAAAAACCTATAGATATTTTCAAAATTTAATATAGATTTTATTAAACGTATTTTTCAATAAAGTATTGAAAAAAATTTTTATTGGTTAATAAGTATACAAAACAAACCTTAAACCTACAAATTTTAGGTAGATTTTATGTGAAAATTGACGATATTTTAACAATGTATTTTGTATCAAAGTATATATATTGTTCAAAATTAAATACAAAATCAATATCAAATTATCCTTTTTGTCATATTATTAACAAAATTATTTTTTTCAATTATTCCTTGACAAGTGTACCCTTTTTTGATAATATTACTACCTGTAAAGTATTTTTACTTTACACACAAGTGTGTGAGGTGTTAAACATGGAAAATTATCTGCAGGCTGCTATGTTATATGATTTTTATGGCGAGCTTTTAACTGAAAAGCAGAAAAATGTATTTGAAATGTACTACCAAAACGATATGTCTTTAAGCGAAATCGCAGACGAAATGTCTATTAGCCGTCAAGGCGTAAGAGATCAGCTTAAACGTACAGAAAAACTTCTTATGGAATATGAAGAAAAACTTAAACTTGTGGAAAAATTTAATGAACAAAAAAAATTAGTAAAATCAATACTTGAAATTATTAATAAAATAGAAAATGAAACTCCTTTACCTTCTAATATGGTAAAAGAATTTGAAAATATAAAAAATATCTCAGAAAATATATTAAAATAGAATTGGAGGCTTTTTTAAAGTATGGCTTTTGAAAATTTATCAGATAAGCTTCAAGGGGTTTTTAAAAAGCTTCGCAGTAAAGGACGTTTAACAGAAGAAGATGTAAAGTCCGCTATGAGAGAGGTTAAAATTGCCCTTCTTGAAGCAGACGTAAACTTTAAAATAGTTAAAGATTTTGTTAAAAAAGTTAACGAAAGAGCTGTTGGTTCCGAAGTTTTGGAAGGACTTAATCCAGCTCAGCAAGTTATAAAAATTGTAAACGAAGAACTTGTTGCCCTTATGGGAAGCACTGAAAGTAAGCTTACTTTTTCTTCAAAACCGCCTACAATTTATATGATGGTTGGTCTTCAGGGTGCCGGTAAAACAACAACAAGCGGAAAGCTTGCCGGTCATCTTAGAAAAAAAGGCAAAAAACCTTTACTCGTTGCTTGTGACGTTTACAGACCTGCTGCTATTAAACAGCTCCAGGTTGTTGGAAAAACTTATGATATTCCTGTTTTTGAAATGGGAACCTCTGTTTCTCCTGTAGAAATATCACAAAAAGCTATAGAATTTGCTAAAGATAACAAAAATGATGTTATTCTTATAGACACTGCCGGTCGTCTTCATATTAACGAAGAACTTATGGACGAACTTGCAGATATCAAAAGAACAGTAAAACCTCAAGAAATTCTTCTTGTTGTTGATGCTATGACAGGTCAGGACGCTGTTACTGTTGCTGAAAGTTTTGACCAGAAACTTGGAATTGACGGTATCATATTAACAAAACTTGACGGTGACACAAGAGGTGGTGCTGCCCTCTCTGTAAGAAGCGTTACAAATAAACCTATTAAATATATAGGTATGGGAGAAAAACTTGAAGATCTTGAACCATTCTATCCAGACAGAATGGCGTCACGTATACTTGGTATGGGAGATATACTTTCCCTTATCGATAAGGCTCAACAGAATTTTGACGAAAAAGAAGCTCTTGAAATGCAAAGGAAAATGAGAAACAACGAATTTACCTTTGAACTTTTCCTCTCACAGCTTCAACAAGTTAAAAAAATGGGTCCTATAAAAGATCTTATTAAAATGCTTCCAGGTGTAGACAGCTCTATACTTGATAATGCAAATATCGATCCTAAGGCAATGCTTCACATAGAAGCAATTATACAGTCCATGACTAAGGAAGAAAGAAACAACCCTTCCATAATAAATGGACCTCGTAAAAAAAGAATTGCTAAAGGTTCGGGACAAACTATTGCAGATGTTAACAAGCTCTTAAAACAGTTTGAGGAAATGAAAAAAATGTTTAAACAATTCTCAGGCGGTATGGGCAAGAAAGGAAAATTTAAATTTCCTTTTATGAAATAATTTGACAAAATAACTCAAATTTTATGAGATTATATATTATTTTGTAATTTTTATATTAGGGGGTGAAATTAATGGCAGTTAGAATCAGATTAAAAAGACTTGGAGCTAAAAAAGCACCATTTTATCGAATCGTTGTTGCTGACTCAAGATCAGCAAGAAATAGCAAATCTATCGATGAAATCGGTTACTATGACCCAACTACAGAACCTGTAGTTCTTAAAGTAGATAACGAAGCAGCTAAAAAATGGCTTAACAACGGTGCTCAGCCTTCAGAAACAGCTAAAGCATTATTAAAAAAAGCCGGCGTTTACGCTGAATAATTCTATATCCGTATCGGAGGAGTTTTTATGAAAGAATTGTTGGAAGTTATCGCCAAAAATCTTGTTGATTATCCTGAAAAAGTCTCCGTTACAGAAAGAACTGAAAAGGATACTATTATTCTTGAGCTTAAAGTTGACGAAGCTGATATGGGTAAGGTAATCGGCAAACAAGGAAGAATTGCAAAAGCTATCAGAAACGTTATTAAAGCTGCAGCTATTCGTGCTGACAAAAGAGTTATTGTGGAAATA
>CALWSX010000126.1 GCA_944384285.1 uncultured Lachnospiraceae bacterium | reverse complement strand
TATTATGTGTAACCATAGCGATTGTATAAATTTTACTCAATTTGATGTTTTCAAAGGTTATTGTAGAAAAGCAAACGGTTTTGTATTAATAGACACTGAAATTTGTCCGGCATTTGAAGCAAAAGCAAAATGTAAAAATTGTAAAAATTTCTGCGATGCAAACGATGAGGGTATAGGTACATGTAAGGGATTAGCAAAAGAATTTTGGGCTTATGCAGAAATGGATGCAAAAACATGTGAAGGATATTGTGCAAAATAAAAATTTTTAAATATGTCTGATTGGATTTAATAAAGTTCTGCCTAAGGAGATTTCTTCTTAGGCAGATATAATGGATGTAAAAGGGGGTTTAGTATTTATGAGTGAAAATACCGGTACTAATAATTCTAAAAATTATGGTTTAATGGTAATTGCAGCATCATTTTTAGCTTATTTTGTATTCTTTGGCTACAGAAGTGCATTTTCAGTTCTCCTTTCACCTATGACAACAGATATGGGATGGGATACAGCAAGTGTAACAGCCGGATATTCTATAATGATGCTTATTTACGCAGTTGTTTCATATTTTTCAGGAGTTATTTTTAGTAAATTCGGAGCAAAATTCTGTTTCGCAATAGCTACAATAACAGGATTTTTAGGATATTTCGTAACAAGTTTCGCAAACACATATTTGATGTATTTACTCCCATATTCAATTTTTGCAGGTACTGCAACAGGTATGCTTTTCGTTCCTGCAGTTTCAACCATCAGAAGCTGGTTTATCGGTAACGCATACGGTAAAGCCTTTGGTTTTGCAGCAGCAGGAGCTTGTATTGCTCAGGTTATTCTTACATTAGGTCTTAAAGCTGTTCTTTTAACAATGGACTGGCGTTTTGCTATGAAGATGCTTGGAGCTGTTGCTTTGGTACTTCTTCTTATTGCAACTTTGCTTACAAAAAAACCACCACAGACATATAATATGAAACCAAAAGGAGAAATGATTGGCGGTAAAAAAGCAATGTCAGAAACAGCAGCTTACAGCTGGACAATAGGCGAAGCTTTTAAAACACATTATGTTTGGGGATCAATTCTTGCTTTCTTCTGCTCATGTTTCTCAGAATTCTTAATTTGGTCACAGCTTGTAAACTACTGGGTAGTAGATGCAAAAATGCCTATGGAAACAAGTACAAATCTTTACGCATTTATTGGTCTTTTAGGATGTATTTTTGCTCCGGCGCTTGGTGCATTTTCAGATAAATATGCAGCTAAAAAAGGTAACGAAACAAAAGCAAGAAGTACACTTATGTTCTATGCGGCTCTTGGTGGAGTTATCGGTATGCTTTGCTTATTAGCAGGAAAAACATCTATTATAATTTCTGTACTTGCATGTATATTCTTTGCGGCATATTGGCAGGGAATGCCAGGCCAGGTTACAGGTTATATGGGTTCTGTATTTGGAAAAAGTTTCCCTCAGATTTGGGGTCTTTCAACTCTTATAATTATGGGTATTGGTCCTGCTGTAGGAAGTTTCCTTGGAGCAAAATTATTTGACATTTTTGGTTCATATCAGGTTTCATTTATCGTTTCAACAATAATGTTCGCATTATCAGCATTCTTTGCTTTAACTCTTCCAAAAGAAGCAAAACTTCCAGCTAATCTTGCGAAAAAACAAAATGAAAACATAGGGGCATAATATATAAAAATAATAATATAAAGTGTTTTCCCATAAATATATTATCACTTACAGTATAAGTTGGTTTAATCCAGTTTAAAAAGGTATATAGACGGAGGAATTGTTATGAGTGAAAAAGGATTAATATTTGACATACAGGGATTTTCTGTACATGACGGTCCTGGGGACAGAACTATCGTATTTTTAAACGGTTGCCCTCTTCGCTGTGAGTGGTGTGCAAATCCTGAAGGAATGAGAAATAAACCTAATTTGTTATTTACGTCATCAAGATGTAAAGCAATTCAAAATAATTGTAAAAGATGTACTTTAGGCTGTCCGTATGGTGCTATAACTATGGACGAAAAAACAGGTATGCCTAAAATACAAAGAATGCATTGTATTGACTGTAAAGAATTTTCATGTGTGAATTCATGTAATTATGAGGCTTTGCGTGTGTCAGGAAAATACTATACAGTTGATGAATTAATGACGGTTTTAAAAAGAGATAAAGAATTTTGGGGAATTGACGGAGGGGTTACTTTCAGTGGTGGAGACCCTCTTGTACAGTGGGAATTTTTGATAAAAGCACTTAAAGCATGTAAAGAAAATGATATACATACTGCCATAGAAACATCTGCTTATGCAGAGGAAAATATATTTCTTAATGTTATGAAATATATAGATTTTGCCTTTGTTGATATTAAACATATGGACTCAAGTAAACACTCATCAAAAACAGGCGTTGGTAATGAGCTTATATTGAGTAATTTAAAAGCGTTGAAGAAAAGCGGGTGGAAGGGCAGAATTATATTAAGAACACCTATTATACCTGGATTTAATGATGATCTGGAAAATGCTTCCAAAGTTGCTGATTTTATGAATGAAAACGGATTTTTTGAAATAAATCTTTTGCCATTCCACCGTATGGGTACTACAAAGTGGGAACAGCTTGGAAAAGTATATCCATATAAAAATCAACTTGCTTTATCAAAAAAAGATTTAGAATATTTACAAGATTTATATTTTGAAAAAGGTATTGCTTGTTATCTTGATACCGATATTGTTTATGATCTTACCTCAATTAATTAAAAATATATTGCATATTTAATAGTTTCGTAAATAAAATACATTAGTAATAATTTAATAAAGTAGTTTCATAAAGTTTAATTTATAATACGGACACCAGGTTTTAACATGATGATTTTACCCGATTGAATTCTTGATATCAATCGGGTTATTTGCTATACTTTATATAGATCATTTGGGAAACGGGGTTATTATATGAATGAAATGGCTTTAAAGTGGTTTAAATCCATTGGGAAAGAACAAATTCAAACTTTCCAGGATAATTTTGCAACAAGCTATAACATAAGTATGTGTCTTCTGACAGTTGAAGGAGAACCTCTTACGGTTTGGTCTAATGAATCTTTAATTTGTTACAGACTTGGGAAACTTAATCCTGACAGGTGTATGGCTCATAGGAAGAAAGCGATTGAGACAATGCTTTTAAAGGGGAAACCTATTATAGATCGTTGTTATACAGGGCTTTCTTTGTTTTTATGTCCAGTATTTTATAAAGAAGAAATAATTGCATTTTTTATGGGGGGAATGGTCTCTTTATCAGACGAAAAAAATGATGTATTTGAAGCCCTTTCTGTAAAAAAAATGGACGAAAAAGATTTTGTAAATATACTTAATCTTTTAACAAGTATTGTTTCTATGTTAAGTTTTGTTGTTAATCTTTCAGACAATGACAATAATAAAAATAATCGCCTTCATAGTGTACTTATAAAAGAATTTTCATTAAGTGAAAGGGAACTTTCAATAGTTGATCTTTTAATCGAAAGAAAATCTAATAATGATATAGCAAAATATCTTTTTATAAGTGAAAAGACAGTTAAAACTCATGTAAGTAATATTCTTAGAAAGATGAATGCAAAAAACAGGACAGATGTACTTTTGATTTGTAAAGAACTTGAGTCAAAAGACCAGATGAGGTGATAGCTTTGACTATAAATAAAAGATTATTTATATTTAATTCTGCAATAATAATAATATCTATGCTTATTGTTTTTGTAGTTTCAAATAATATATTAAATAAAACTCTTGAAAATTCAGCAAAAAACTATCTTAAAACAGCAGTGTATTCAGCATCATATCTTTTTGACAGCCGTTTAAATAAAATAGAAAATATTGCAACATTGTCTATTGAACTTGATGATATAGCAGGGAAATACTTGGAAAATAATAAAGAAGAACTTACATCATCATTGATTTCTTTAGAAGATAAATATGATTATTTAGATTATGGAGTTTTTATAGATAAAGAGGGCAATATTTTTTCAAGTTTTCCTAATAATTCAGAAACTTCAAATAAAATTTTAATGCCATATTTAGAATTGACTCCTAATGAAACAATAAAAGCTCAATGTGTAGCTGATATTAATCAAATTTTTCATAAAGACTCTCCGGAGATAGATAAATACAGAATATTTCTTGAAGATCAAAACAAATATTATAATAATGCACTTATGAATATAGTTATGTCACCGGTTTTAGATTCTTCAAATAATATTTTGGGATATTTGGCACTTGGAGAAGTCATCAATAAAAGTTCATTTTACCCCTCAGAATACAGTAAAACTGTACCTAATTCATATCTTTCAATTTCACTTGGTAATATAAGAATATGTTCAAATATAAATTCTCAGGAAAAAAACGATTATACAGGAACAATTATACCGGATATTTCTACAAGAGAGCTTGTCGAAGAAAATATGTATTTTGGTTCTGAGTTTGCGCCTATAGGTGATAATTATTTCTTTTTATATAAACCTGTATATGATTATTTTGGGGAATTTTTAGGTTATTTAAGTGTAGGCATACCTGAACTTATTTTTACAGAAATGCTTTCTGTAAACAAAAAAATAATAACAAGTGTTGTATTAATTTCTTTGCCTATAATTCTTTTATTCAGTAGTTTCATAGGAAAAAGAATAACGAATCCTATATTAATAAGTACGAATATTGCAAGACGTATAAGTAAAGGAGATTTTCTTGCTGCAAAAGAATATAAGATAACAAAAAGTTTAAGTCTTGAGACAAAAGAACTTTTGCTTGCTATAGGTGAAATGGCAGATACACTTTATAAAAATAAAATCAGTATAGAAAATTATGTAAATGAGTTAAAAAAGAAACATAAAGAAGCAACACTTTTATCAGAACAGTTAATGGAATTAAATACTTCTTTAGAAAGTATGGTTGATGCAAGGACTTTGGAACTTCGTCAAACTGTTGAAGCCTTAAAAGAATCAAATATGATTAAATCCAGATTTTTAGCAAATATGAGTCATGAGTTAAAGACTCCTTTGACTGGAAATATAAATGCTTCAGAATTGCTTCTTGACGAGCTTTTTGGCCCTTTAAACGAAAAACAAACAAAATATGTAAAAAATATTTGGCTTTCAAGTAATCAGCTTCTTCTACTTATAAATGATATTTTAGATATTTCAAAAATTGATGTAGGAAAAACAAGTGTGTCACTTTCTGAACTTCCTGTAAAAGAAATATTGGAAGAGTCTGTTTGTGTGGTTAAAAGTATGGCATATAAAAAATCTATTGAACTTGTTGTTAATGTTGTGCCGGAAGAGCTTAAAATTAGAGCAGATAAAGTTTTGTTAAAACAAATTCTTTATAATTTAATGTCAAACGCTATAAAATTTTCACCAGAAAACAGTAGTGTTTTAATAACGGCTGAAAAATATAAAGATCCTAAAGACGAAAAAGAATATGTTAAAGTATGTGTTTCGGATAAAGGAATTGGAATTGACGAAAAAGATTTGGAAAGAGTATTTTTGGAGTTTGAACAAGTTGATAACTCATATTCAAGAGAATATGGCGGAACAGGACTTGGACTTCCTCTTTCAAAAAAACAAGTGGAGCTTCAGGGTGGAAGAATAGAGCTTATCAGTAAAATTAATGTTGGTACAGACGTTATTTTTTATCTTCCATCGGTATAATGCTTTTTATAAATAAAAGAGGTGTGTTTTATGGAGAAAATTCTTGTTGTTGATGACAACGAATTAAATTGTGATATGGTATGTGATGTTTTAGAAGAATGGGGATTTTGTGTAAAAAGAGCATACCAAGGTATAGAAGTTTTGCCTATTGTAGAAACATTTAAGCCGGATTTGATACTTCTTGATGTAATGCTTCCCGGAATGAACGGGTTTGAAATATGTAAGCGTATAAAATCAGACCCTAATAAAAATGATATTGCTATAATTCTTTTAACTGTATTAAATGATGTAGATGACAGAACACAAGGTGTTAATGTAGGCGCAGACTTATTTTTAAGTAAACCAGTTAATTACAAGGAGCTTAGAAAACAAATAGAGTTTGTGTTAAATAAAAAGAAAAAGCTTGCGGATATGGAGTCCATAGATAATATATGTGAGTTTTTACTTAATTTGATAAAGGTTATTGATATAGACCTTTATAAAATTATATATGAAATAAAAGATTATAGTTTGAAACTTGCAGATATTTTAAGTTTAAAAGAAGATGATATATCCAAAATAAAAACAGGAGTTGTATTTTATGGCTTGGGATACATAATAAAGGAAAAAGGATTTACAGAAGAAGAGATTATACAAGTTGTTTCTCCATTAAAAATTGCACCAAATATATATCCATATATTGGATATTCAAAAGAATTAAAAATAGATTTGTCTAACGAAGAAACTGAAATTGGAATTAGGATTTTATATTTTTTAAATAAATTTTGCAAGCTTAAGGCTGAAGGAAAAACCAGCAAAGAGGCTTATAATTTATTAACAGAAAATGAAAAAGATAAAAATAACAAAGTAGTAAAAGGCTTTGAGCAAATAATCGAAGATGAAACATTTATGAACGATTTGTTTTTTGGGGACATTTTATTAAAAAAATAGTAAAGAGAGTTGTTTTAAATACCTTAAAGGTATTTCAAGGAGAAGTTTTATGCAAGACGTAAGTAGTAAAAATATTTTTGAAGAGGGGAATATACCAAGGTTAATTTTAAAATTTTCAATTCCAGCAATATTGGGTGGGCTTATAAATGCACTTTATAATATTGCTGACCAGGTGTTTATAGGTCAAAAATCGGTATACTTGGAAATGCAGCAACAAATGTAGCTTTTCCGATAACTACATTTTGTATGGCAACAACTCTTGCTATAGGAGTTGGGTCATCTTCAAAATTCAGTATAGCTTTGGGAAAGAAAAATGAAGAAGAAGCAAAAACATATTTAGGGAATGGAATATTTCTTTTGGTTGTTATAGGTATTGTAATAGCCTTATGTACACTTTTGTTTATAAATCCTCTTCTTAATTTATGCGGAGCTACAAAAGAGTCATATTCTTATGCTTATGATTATTTAAAAATTACCGCATTTGGTTTCCCATTTATGATGTTTTCTTCAGGCATAAGTAATCTTATAAGGGCAGATGGTTCGCCTAATTATGCAATGAAATGTATTGTAGTTGGTGCGATATTAAATATAATTTTAGATCCAATATTTATATTTGTATTTGATATGGGGATAAAAGGCGCAGCTTATGCTACAGTCATAGGTCAAATTGTTTCAGGTATAATATCTTTTAAATATCTATCTCAATTTAAAATTGTAAAATTTGAAAGAAAATATATAAAATCTTCATTTAAAATAACATCAAATATATTTAAACTTGGAATGTCACCTTTTATTACTCAAATGTCTATTATGATAGTGCAAATTGTGCTTAATAACACAGTATCATATTATGGCGCTTTATCAAAGTATGGTAGTGATATTCCTCTTGCATGTGTAGGTATAATTACTAAAATAAACACAATACTCATTATGATTTCTATAGGCATTGCAGATGGTTCTCGTCCTATTTTGGGCTATAATTTTGGCGCAAAACGTTATGAAAGGGTAATAGAGACATATAAAAAAGATTTTTTATATGTGACTATAGTTTCTGTTATTTTCTTTTTATCGTTTCAGATTTTCCCAAGAAAAATAACATCAATATTTGGAAGTGGTTCTCCTGAATATTTTGAATTTTGTGAAAAATATCTTAGAATATTTATGTTTATGACATTTATAAATGGACTTCAGCCTATAACAGGGACATTTTTCATATCAATAGGAAAAGCATTTAAAGGGGCATTTACAGGGCTTACAAAACAAATTATATTCCTTCTTCCGCTAATAATTTTTCTTCCTAAGATATATGGTATAGACGGAATATTGTATGCGGGACCTATTGCAGATTTCTTAACATTTATTGTTGTTATTATTTTGGTTACCAATGAAATAAAGAACTTAAGATTTATACAAAATAATAATTATATTCCAAATTAAATATTAAAAGCAGCTAAAAATAATTTTTTATTTATTAGCTGTTTTTTTTATAATAAATTAAAAATAATATTGCGCGCGCAACATTATTGTGTTATACTCATTTTAAATAAAATATAAAGGTGGAGATTTTATTATGGAAAAATTTTTTAAGTGGTTTATAATAATAGGGCGTTACAGTTCAATATTTTTGGACAAACAGCTTGAAAAATACGGATTAAATTCAAGTCACTACCCGTATATAATGCGTATTTGCTCAAATGAAAATATTACACAAGAATATTTAAGAAAAATAATACATGTTAATCCAAGTAACATAACAAGGTCTTTGGATTTTCTTGAAAAAAATGAATTCATAAAAAGATATAAATCTGCCACAGATAAAAGAACATCAAATATTGTTCCAACAGAAAAGGCTTTTAAAGTTTATAAAGAATTGAGAGAAGCTGAGCATATATGGTTTAACAGACTTCTTAAAGATTTTACAAAAGAAGAAAAAGAAAATCTTGATAATATGCTGCAAAAAATTACATTAACAGTTTTAGAGGATTTTAATGTTCGTAAGGAACATAGAAAATAAGAGGTGGATTATGACAAATACAAATAAAATAAATATACTTGAGAAAGAAAGTATTAGAAAATTAATTTTCAAATTTTCTATACCTGCAATAGTTGGTGGGCTTATAAACGCATTATATAATATTGCGGACCAAATATTTATTGGTCAAAAAGTAGGCGTTCTTGGAAATGCAGCTACAAATGTTGCCTTTCCTATAACAACTTTTTGTATAGCAACAATGCTTCTTTTAAGTGTTGGTACAGCTTCAAATTTTAGTATCAGTTTAGGGAAAAAACATGAAGAAGAAGCAAAAACATTTTTAGGAAACGGAATTTTAGCTTTAGTAATTTTTGGTGTTGTTATAGCAATATTAACTCTTTTGTTTTTAGAGCCATTGTTATATTTATGTGGGGCAACAGAAGCATCTTTTCCGTATGCTTATGATTATGTTAAAATAACAGCGATTGGATATCCATTTATGATTTTTTCATCAGGTATTGGTAATTTGATAAGAGCTGATGGTGATCCTGTATATGCAATGAACTGTATTTTAGTTGGTGCAATATTGAATGTATTTTTAGACCCATTATTCATATTTGTATTTGATATGGGAATAAAAGGTGGAGCATATGCAACGGTAATAGGTCAGATAGTTTCTACTATAATTGCAATTAAATATTTAACTAGATTTAAATCAGTTAAGCTTGAGAAAAAATACATAAAAATTTCGTTAAAAACTACATGGCAGACAGCAAAGCTTGGGGTATCTCCTTTTATTAATCAGATGTCTATGATGATAACTCAGATTGTGCTTAATAATGTTGTAGCATATTATGGTGCATTATCTAAATACGGAAGCGATATTCCTCTTGCAAGTGTAGGAATAATTACAAAAATTACAACTATAGTTATAATGATAGCTGTAGGTATAGCTCAAGGTTCACAGCCTATAATAGGTTATAACTATGGTGCAGCAAGGTATGACAGAGTAAGAGAAACATATAGAAAGAACTTTTTATATGTAACTATAATTTCTGTAATTTTCTTTGCTCTGTTCCAAATTTTCCCAAGAGAAATAACAAGTATTTTTGGTGATGGTAGCCCTGAATATTTTGAATTTTCTGAAAAATACTTTAGAATATTTATGTTTATGACGTTTATAAATGGTATTCAGCCAATAACAGGTAATTTCTTTTCATCAATCGGAAAAGCGATTTTAGGTGCGGTTATAGGTTTAACAAGACAGATTATTTTCCTTCTCCCACTTGTAATAATTCTCCCTAGGATTTATGGAATTGACGTAATATTATATGCAGGACCTATTGCCGATTTTTCAGCATTTGCTGTTTCAGTACTTCTTATATCAAGAGAGTTTAAAATTCTTAAGAAAATGGAAAGAGAAAAAGAAAAAGAAGAAGAATTGGCTTTTGCTGAAACAACATTGTAAAACTGAAATAGAAAAGGAAACGGTTTTTACCGTTTCCTTTTCTACTTTTAAGGCATCAATATGAAAAAAAACAAAACAATTTCTTGCAATCAACTATAATTATTTTTTAAACAAATTTTTAAATTTATATATATTATCCCAAAAAGTAGATTTTTTTGGTGGGGTTACAGTAACCTTGTTCTCAGACTGAGAAGATAAATTCATTAATAATTGTTGACAATCTATAGGGTTATTAGTATTTTGAGGCATAGTATATTTGCCATCACTATTTAAAATTCGTGCTTTTGTATTGTCTGATAAACAGGCATCTAAAATTTTATGAACCTTTTCTTTAACATCTCTATCAAATATTGGACATGCAACTTCTACTCTTCTCCTTGTATTTCTTGTCATAAAATCTGCGGAAGAAATGTACATTGATTCAGATGAACCTGTTCCAAAACAATATATTCTTGAATGTTCAAGAAATCTTCCTACAATACTTCTTATACGTATATTTTCTGTTTTACCCTCTACACCAGGAACAATACAGCAAATACCTCTTACTATCAAATCAATTTGAACACCGGCACAGGAAGCCTGTTTTAATTTTTCAATAAGATCTATATCAGTAATGGAATTTACTTTTATAACGATTTTCCCTTGATTACGTTTTGAAATTTCTTCGTCTATTTTTTGTATAAGTTTAGTATTAAGTGATACAGGAGCAACTAGGAGTTTGTTATAATATCCGTCCAGATTGCCTATTGACATATTTTTAAAAAATTCTGCAGCATCTTGACCTATTTCTTGATTTGCTGTGAGTAAAGATAAATCAGTATATTGAGTAGCCGTTTTTTCATTATAATTGCCTGTTCCGATTTGTGTTATATAATGTATTTGTCCATGGTCAAAACGTGTTATTAAGCAAATTTTTGAATGGACTTTATATTCTTCAAATCCATATAATACAGTGCAACCAGAGTCCTCAAGACGTTCTGACCAATCGATGTTGTTTTGTTCATCAAATCGGGCTCTAAGTTCTATTAAAACATTTACATCTTTTCCGTTTTCAGCAGCAGCGCACAAATACTCTACCAATTTTGCTTTTTTTGCAAGTCGATAGATTGTGATTTTAATAGAAATTACAGATGGATCTTCAGATGCTTCTTTTATCAAATTTAAAAACGGAGACATACTTTCGTATGGATATGAAAGTAGTCTGTCTTTGCGTATTACTTGTTTCATAATGCTTTCGTTTGAATTAAAATCAGAAGGCATATAAGGAGTAAAGGTAGGATATGTCAAAGCCTTACGTTTAGTTTCAGGAAGCATATTTTCAAGTGAAAAAACATAATTAAGTTTTAATGGTGCTGAAGTTATAAAAATTTGATCATCTTGGATTGGAAGACGCATTTTAAGATGTTCCAAAAAATCTTTTCCAATATTAGATGAAAGTTCAAGTCTAACAGGTGAAAGTCGTATTCTTTGTTTTAAAGCTTTTTTCATTTTCTTTCTAAAATCATCTATATAAATATCAAATGTATCATCATCAATATTTATATCTGCATTTCTAGTAACGCAAAATACAACTTTTTCTCTAACAATATAATTATAAAATATTTCTTCAATATTGGCTAAAAGTATATCTTCAGTATGAATATATCTAAGTTCATTTCCCGGCAAAAAAAGAACCGAAGGAAGAGCGTCAGGTAAAGGAATTACACCAAGTACATCTTTAGCTTTATATTTAAGCCAAGCCCCAATATGAATTACCTTATTTTTAAGGTGAGGAAAAGGGTGGTGTGTATCTACAATTTGTGGAGAAATAATAGGCTCAATTGATTCTTTAAAATATTGTGTACAGAATTTTTGGTCATTAGAACTAAGGTCTGTATAAGAAAGTCTTGAAATACCATGCATACTTAAACTTTTTTCTAATGAAAGACATATTTCTTCTCTTTTTTTATATAAAGGCTTTACTGCTGCATACACAGCTTTAAGCTGTTCTTCCGCTGTCATACCAGATCTTTTATCTTTTGATTCCGGGTTAATATTCATTAAATCAAAAAGACTCCCAACACGAATCATAAAAAACTCATCTAAATTACTTGTAAAAATCGATACAAATTTGAGTCTTTCTAAAAGAGGTACAGTTTCATCAACTGCTTCATAAAGTACTCTTTCATTAAAATCAAGCCATGAAAGTTCTCTGTTTTGTGTAAAGTTATAATCATTCATTATTATTGTTCTCCTTTATCGAGTATATAAGAAAGATATCCTTCTCTTACACCATAGGTACTTGTTACAACTGTAGAGCTTTCATATAGTTCAGATATACATTTTAAAATAATAATTCCAGGAATAAATGTATGAATACGTTCCGGAGAATTTTTTAAAATGTCATGAACAAGTTTTTGTGGTTTATCTTCAATTTGTTTTATTAATTTAGAAAAAAAATCAACACTATAAAATTTATCACAAGAATCAGTCTTTTTAAGTTTTTTGTATAAAGAAGCGGAAGCTCTTGCTGTTCCTCCAACAGCTACAATAGGTTCTGACATATATTCTTTTTCAAAAGGAATGCTATTTTCCAAAATAGAATAAACTTTTTTATACATTTCGTTAACTTCGTTTTTGTTAGGTATAATTTTTTTTACATAATTTGTATATAAATTGAGAGAGCCTATTGGGATAGAGTGAGCATATAAAACTTTTTTATCTTTGAAAAATACTAATTCAGTGCTTCCTCCGCCTACATCTACAAGAAGCCCTTGATCAAGAGAAACATCTCTTATAGCTCCGTTATAGTCAAACATGGCTTCTTCATAGCCTGAAAGAATTTCTATTTCAAATCCTGTTTCACTTCTGACTATATCAAGCACATCGTCAGAATTAACAATATTTCTTAATGAGGCTGTAGCAAAGGGATATACTTTGCAATCAGGTAATATATTTAAAATGGATTTAAACTCATTTAATACAGAAATTAATTTATTTATTCCAGCTTTTGTAAGACAATTTTTTTTAATGTAGCTGGCAAGACCTACTGTAGCTCTATTATTAAGAATAGGTTTTATAACACTTGGTTCGACATGATAAATTACAAGTCTAATAGTATATGAACCTATATCTATTACAGAGTACAAAAAAATCACTCACTTTCGATTTGTTGTTTTGGGGATATTCTAATACAAAAAGATTATAAATAAGCTAAATTAATATTAAATTTAAGTAAAATACAAAAAATTTTATATTAGATA
>CALWSX010000125.1 GCA_944384285.1 uncultured Lachnospiraceae bacterium | reverse complement strand
AAGGCAGACTTGAAACATTTAATGACATTCCGGAACTTGTAGATTTCTTTAATGATGTTTTAGAATACGATATCGAGCTTTATACACATAAAAAAATGAAAACAAATCCTGAAATAGCTTTAAGTTCACTTAAATTAAGCATTGATATGCTTGAAAAACAGGAAGATTATTCAAATGACGCACTTTATGAAGCTATGACAGAGCTTGCAAAAGCAAATGAACTTAAAAACGGTCAGATCTTATGGCCTATAAGAACAGCACTTACAGGAAAAGCAGCTTCTCCTGGAGGAGCATCTGAACTTGCTGAAATTTTAGGAAAAGAAGAAACTTTAAGACGTTTAAGAAATGCTGTTACAAAACTTGAAGAAAGCCTTTAAAATTAACTCTTAAATTTTAAGGGGAGGATATTATAATGAAAAAACAAAAAGTTTATGATTTCCTTAATGAACTTGGAATAGAATATAAAAATCTTGATCATGAGCCTTTGATGTCTATATATGATGCTGAGGAACTTGACAGAAAACTTGGGGTAAATATAGCTAAAAACTTATTTTTATCAACAAAACACAGTACAGAGTTTTATCTTCTTTTAATGAAAGGGGATAAAAAGTTTAATACAGGAAAAGTATCAAAACAGGTTCAGGTTCCTAGAATGACTTTCGGAAGTGACGAAAAGCTTTTGGAATTGCTTGATTTAACGCCGGGAAGTGTTTCACCTTTAGGCCTTATTAATGATACAGAAAATAATGTTAATTTTTTGATCGATAAAGACCTTTTAAATGATGAGTTTATAGCTGTACACCCTAATATGAATACTTCAACTGTAGTAATACGTCTTTCCGACCTTTTGGAAAAGGTCCTTCCAAAAACTAATCACACATACAGAGTTGTGGAAGTATAATTTAAGGAGGTATTTTTATGAAATACGGTTTTATCGGTACAGGTAAAATGGCGTCTGCAATATTAAGAGGCATGATTTCCGGGAAAAAATTTAAACCGGAAGAAATAAATATCTTTGATATTCACGAAGAAGTTACAAAATCTATGAAAGATGAGCTATCAGTAAATGCTTATACAGATGTTTTTTCTCTTGTAAAAGATTCAGATGTTATTCTTCTTTGTGTTAAACCAAATGTACTTGGAGGCGTGTTATCTGACATTAAAGATATTGTGCAGGGAAAACTTGTAATATCAATAGCTGCAGGGAAAACTATTTCATTCATAGAAAAAGAAATAGGAGATAAAACACCTGTAATAAGAGTTATGCCAAACATAAACGCAACTATAGGTGAAGCTACATCAGCTTATTGTGTAAATAAAAAAGCAGATTCTTCAGCAAAGAAAACAGTTGAAAAGATATTCCGTTCTGTAGGAACTATACTTCAGATAGAAGAAAAAGAAATGAGTATGTTTTCTGTTTTAGCGGGCTGCTCACCTGCTTTTACATATCTTTATATAAATTCTCTTGCAGATGCGGCAAGACGTTTCGGAATGCCAAAAGATAAAGCTTTAAAAATAGCTGCACATTCTGTTTTAGGCAGTGCAAAAATGATACTTGAAAGCGGAATTCACCCTGGAGAACTTATAGATAATGTATGTTCACCTGGCGGAACTACTTTAGAGGGAGTTAACGAGCTTTATAAAGAAGGGTTCCCTTATGTTGTTGGAGAGGCTTTTTATGAAAGCTATAAAAAAGACCTTTCTTTTGGAAAAGAAGACTAAATTATAGTAAAACTTTGGCAGTAAGTAAAAATACTTACTGCTTTATTTTAAATAAAAAGTTTTAGAGGTGAAATTATACTTTGATAAAATTACTTATTTTAATTGTTGTAGTTGCTATAAAAATAATGTTATGTAAAGGTTTTGCTCTATGCTCTTTTTTGTTTTCTTTTTGGGTAAAAGGAAAAAAATTAAAATTTAATTCAGAAAAATGGGAAGATTATTTTTTGACTCTTTCTGAAAGAAGATTAGAAAAGTATGTAATATTAATTTATTTTATATCTGCTTTTATTTCTTCTTTAATAAGTTATTTCATGCTTGATTTTGCTAACTTTTATTATAGTATTGAAATATCTTTATTATTATTTATGGGCGGAATAATTATCACATCTTTAAAATGGCACAAAAAAGGAAGAGATTATCTCATAAAAAGATATCGTGAAATACCGGAAACTATATTAGAAAAAAGAAAAAGTGAAAATTTATAAAAAATCCCCGACAAAAAAAGTCGGGGATAATTTTTTATTCTTCTTCTAATTCTGATTCAAGTATCATTTTATGTATTTTATACATCTTAATATCAGTGTCAGCTATTACTTCAGCACATTTTTTAAGCTCTTCACGAATATTTAAAGAAGAAGTTTTTGCAGAAGATTTATAATAAAGCTGGTGTTCAAGACTAGCCCAGAAATCCATAGCTATAGTTCTTATCTGTACTTCAACGCTTACATGTTCTACATTTGTTGAGAAAAACACAGGTATTTCAACTATAAGATGAAGACTTCTGTATCCGTTTGGTTTAGGATTTTTTATGTAATCTTTAACTTCTATAAGTTTTACGTCATTTTGTGATTGAAGAAGGCTTGCAACTGTATAAATATCTTCTATAAAAGGACAAATAACCCTTATTCCGGCAATATCTGTAAGATTTTTTCTTGCAGAAGAAACGCTTACTTCAAGTCCTTTTCGTCTTAACTTTTCAAAAATGCTCGCCGGAGTTTTTACACGGCTTTTTATATGTTCTATAGGGTTTCTTTGATTTTTAAAATGAAATTCATCATTTAAAATTTCAAGTTATCTGTAAATAATTTATGATAATAATAAACCATGCATATATCTGGATTTCCTGGATCATCTTTCTTTATTCTAGCTGGGTCTGTTAATGCAGACATTACTTTTGCTTTTATTGTATCT
>CALWSX010000124.1 GCA_944384285.1 uncultured Lachnospiraceae bacterium | reverse complement strand
AAAATTATTGTATAATGAATTTTATAAGCCTTTGAAGTTCTAATATAATATTGAAAAAGAAACACAGGCAAGAAATTACCTAATAGGAAAAGGTCACACCTTATTTGTAAGGTATGACCTTTTTCTGTTTCAACAAAGGGCTTATATTTTTGTTTAAATCAATACTTTAATTAAACGGGAAGTAAAAACCTCTGAATCAACAGGCTTTGACCATAAATTTGGAGGTTATATTTATAATAATTTATTCACCATCAACTGAATGAAGAGCGTAGAATTTCTTTTGGTCTACATAATAATAAATAATAAATAATATTGCTGTAAGTCCCCATGAGATAGGGTAGCTTAATAATATGTTTGTAACTCCCGGTCTGTGAGGAACTACAAAGAATATCCAGCATATTCTTAAAACACATACTCCAGCGCAAGTCATTATCATAGGAACAAATACATTTCCCATTCCTCTTAATGTACTTGAAAGAGTTTCAATAAATATGAAAAGTACATAAGATGGAGCTATTACATGAATAATTTGTTTTCCTATTTCTATAACGTCTGGGTCTGTTGTGAAAAGACGAAGTAAATATTCTCCAAAAAGCAAAAGTAATATGCTTACAAGCACGGAAGCTATAAAGTCTAACAAAAGACAAACTTTAACGCTCTTTTTCATACGATCATATTTCTTTGCACCATAATTTTGGCCAATAAATGTAGTAATGGAAACGCTTATAGCTCCTGAAATCATCCAATATATAGCATCTATTTTACCAAAAGCAGTATAAGCTGCCATTGTGTCTGTACCTAAGTCATTAAGGGCTGTTTGTATTATCATATTTGAAATATTATACATAACAGACTGTATACCTGCCGGAAGACCTATTGTTATAATAGAGAAGAAAAGAATTTTATGTATTTTTATTTTTCTTGGCTTAAGTACATAAATATCATCTGATTTCATAAGAGCGTATAATACTAAAATTGCGCTTACAGCTTGAGAAATTACTGTTGCAAGTGCGGCTCCGGATACACCCATATGAAATTCAACAACAAATATAATGTCTAAAACTATGTTTACAAAACAACATGCTATAAGATAATAAAGCGGACGAGTAGAATCTCCGACGGCTCGTAAAATGGCAGAACCAACATTATAAATAAATACAAAAATTATTCCTATAAAATAAATGTATAAATATTTAGATGAATCCACAAAAACATCTGACGGTGTTTTCATAAGTGTAAGTATATGAGGAGTAAGTAAAACTCCAAGAATTGCAGTTAAAATACCTCCAATAGCAGAAAGAGCTATAGATGTATGAAGAGCATCATTTAAGTTTTTGCCATTCTTTGCTCCATAATATCTCGCAATTATTACGGTTGCTCCGGAAGAAAGCCCAACAAAAAAGTTAACAACAAGGTTTACTACCTGGCCTGTAGAACCTCCTACAGCAGCAAGGGCTTTTGTACCCACAAACCTTCCCACAACTACTGCATCTGCTGTATTATAAAGCTGTTGAAAAAGCGTACCGAGCATTATCGGAAAGAAAAAAAGAACAAGTTGTTTCCAAATAACTCCTTCTGTTATCTGATTCTCGGATGCACTTTTTGTTCTCATAATATACCTCCTTATCCCCTAAAATAAAAAAACATTTTATACATTGTCTAAAGGACACGATAAAATTAAGAAAATAATAATATACAAATTTTATTTATATCTATAGTACCGTACAAATTCTAATACTTTATTAAAAAAAATTCAACACTTATTTATGTTTTTTTTCATAAAAATTTATATCATTTTAAATTATTCAATCCTACGACTTCACGATTTATCTTTTTAAATAAAATCAGTTGACAAAAACAAAGTAATAATTGTACTATATATAGTGTACTTAACTTTTGTACATAATTTATCGGGGGAATTTATATATGAACAATAATGATAAATCTATATTAAATTATATCGATGCAAAAAGTAAAATTTTTGAATATTTTGATTGTTCAAATGATTATTTTATAAAACCTGCCATTGATTGCAAATGGATTGTAAAAGGGGACGAAGATTTTTATTTTCTCTCTTATTTTGATGAAAATGACAAAAAAACAGATGCAGTTGTTGTCAGAAAGAATGGGGAACCTCTTATATATAAGACTGATTTGTATACTATGGTAATTGCTATCGACTGTGTTAAAATTGCTTTCATATTTAAAAATTCAAATATGATTTAACATCACTAAGTTAAAATTATTATATAAAGAATTTAAAATAAAAACTTTAAAGAAGTCTTTTTGACTTCTTCTTTTTTTCTTAAAATTTTTTTTAATTTTTTAAAAAATATCAAGTTTTAACAAAAACTTAAGATTTTTGAAGTAAAATAGACTTATATTTTTGTAAAAAGTGTTGCATATACATAGCTTTATCTGTTAAACTATAATGCAGTGGTTATTACATATATATAACCGTTTTTTGTGATGTATATGTGATGTATATTTTAAAAATTTAGATGAGGTGAACCTATGGGTTTTTTGGAAAAAATTTTTGGTAACTATAGTGATAAAGAAATTAAAAAAATTCTCCCTATAGTTAAAAAAATAAACAGTTTAGAACCTGAATTTCAGAAATTAACTGATGACGAAATGCGTCAAAAAACAGAAGAATTTAAAAAACGTCACCTTGAAAATGGCGAATCTTTAGATTCTCTTCTTCCAGAAGCATTTGCGCTTGTACGTGAAGCTTCCGTAAGAACTCTTGGAATGAGACCTTTTGATGTACAGCTTATTGGTGGTATTGTTCTTCACCAAGGACGTATATCTGAAATGAAAACAGGTGAAGGTAAAACTCTTGTTGCAACTCTTCCTGCATATTTAAATGCACTTTCAGGCAAAGGCGTTCATATAGTTACAGTTAATGAATATCTTGCAAGAAGAGACTGTGAACAGATGGGTCAAATTTATGGATTTTTAGGCCTTACAACAGGTGTTATATTAAATGGCCTTTCAACTCAGCAAAGACAAGCTGCTTATAATTGCGATATAACCTACGCAACTAATAATGAATTAGGTTTTGATTATCTTAGAGATAATATGGTTACAAGACGTGAATCTCTTGTTCAAAGAGATCTTCATTATGCAATCATAGACGAGGTCGACTCTGTACTTATTGATGAGGCAAGAACTCCTCTTATTATTTCAGGAAGTGGTCAGAAATCTACAAAGCTTTATACAGTTGCCGATTTGTTTGCAAAATCACTTACTCGTGGTAAAATTTTGAACGAAGAAGAAGCTTTAAACCCTCTTTTAAAAGAAGAATTAAAAGAAGAAGGAGATTTTGTTGTTGATGAAAAAGCAAAATCTGTTACTCTTACACAGCAGGGTGTTGCAAAAGCTGAAAAATATTTTGGTCTTGAAAACCTTTCAGACCCTGAAAACCTTGAAATTCAGCACCATATTAATAATGCGCTTAAAGCAAACTATGATATGGCGCTTGATGTTGATTATGTAGTTAAAGATAATGAAATTTTAATTGTTGACGAATTTACTGGACGTATTATGCCAGGTAGACGTTATTCTGACGGTCTTCATCAGGCTCTTGAAGCAAAAGAAGGCGTTGATGTTAAAAAAGAAAGCAAAACATTTGCTACTATTACTTTCCAGAACTTCTTTAACAAATATTATAAAAAATCAGGTATGACAGGTACAGCTCATACAGATGAAGCTGAATTTAGAAATATCTATAATCTCGACGTTGTATGTATTCCTACAAACAAACCTGTAATAAGAATTGACCATGATGACGTGGTTTATCTTACAGAAAAAGCAAAATTCAGAGCTGTTGTAAAAGAAGTTGCTGAAAGCCATGCAAAAGGTCAGCCTGTTTTAGTTGGTACAGTTACTATTGAAAAATCAGAACTTTTAAGTTCTCTTCTTAAAAAAGAAGGAATTCCTCATACTGTACTTAATGCCAAATACCATGAAAAAGAAGCTGAAATAGTTGCTCTTGCTGGAGAAAGAGGTGCTGTAACAATAGCTACTAATATGGCAGGACGTGGTACTGACATTAAACTTGGAGAAGGAGTTCCTGAACTTGGCGGTCTTAAAATTATCGGTACAGAAAGACATGAGTCACGTCGTATAGATAACCAGTTAAGAGGACGTTCAGGTCGTCAGGGTGACCCTGGTGAATCTCGTTTCTATCTTTCAATGGAAGATGACCTTTTAAGAATTTTCGGTTCCGAAAGAACAATGACTCTTATTCAGAAATTAAATGTTCCTGAAGATGAGCCTATTGAACACAGCATTCTTACAAAAACTATTGAAAATTCACAGAAAAAAGTTGAAGGAAACAACTTTGCTGTTCGTAAAAGACTTCTTGATTATGACAAGGTTATGAATGACCAAAGAGAAGTTATATATGCTGAAAGAAGAAGAGTTCTTTTTGGTGAAAACTTAAGAGATAGTATCGTTAATATGGCAACAGCTGTTTCTGAAAGAATTGTAAGAAAATATCTTTCAGAAGAACAGGATCCACAGGATTGGGATATGCTTGAAATGTGCAAAGAGCTTAATCAGTATTATCCTATAGGACTTTTGAAAATTAATGAAAATGATTATGATAAAGTAACTGTTGATAAAATGGTTGACCTTGTTAGACAGCTTGCGGTTAAATTCTATGAAGCAAAAGAAAAAGAAATTGGTGACCCTGAAAAAATGCGTCAAATTGAAAGATATCTTCTTCTTAAGGTTGTTGACATGAAATGGCAGGATCATATTGATGATATGGAAAGACTTCGTCAGAATATTATGCTCCAGGCTTATGCCCAGAGAGATCCTTTAATGGAATATAAATTCTCATCTTATGATATGTTTGAAGAATTAACTAATAATATTCAGAGTGAAACTGTTAGACTTATATATCATATCCAGCTTGTTGAAAATGAGGCTCCTAAACAGAAAGAAGAAGTTGAGCCACAGAATTTAATGACAAACAGAACTGATGAAACAGCCGTTAAAGAACCTGTAAAAGCAGAAAAGAGACCGGGTAGAAATGACCCTTGTCCTTGTGGAAGTGGAAAAAAATATAAACATTGCTGTGGAAGATTTTAATTTATAAAAATACAAAGTTACATTTAATAAATATATATATTCGAAAGGTTGTGATAAACTATGTTCGAGCTTGAACAGATTGGCGTAGAGCTTGCTCCTTATGCCAAAAAATTACAGGATTTGAGGGATTCACTTTGACATCGCTGGTGCGAAAGAAAAAGTAGAAGAACTTGAAACTATAGCAGGCGACCCTGATTTTTGGAATGATACAGAAAAAAGCCATAAAGTAATGAAAGAATTAAAGTCTTATAAAGACAAAATTGAAAGCTTTGAAGCTTTAATGTCTGTATATGATGATATTTATACTTTAATAGAGATGAGTAAAGAGGAAGAAGACGAAGAATTCCTTATAGAAGGTAAACAATTAAAAGAAGACTTCCTTAATGAATTTGAAGCAATTAAAATAAGAACTTTACTTGACGGCGAATATGATTCTTATGATGTTTATCTTACACTTCATGCAGGTCAGGGCGGTACAGAAGCTTGTGACTGGACATCTATGCTCCTTCGTATGTACACCAAATGGGCAGATAAAAGAGGTTTTAAAATAGAAACGCTTGATTATCTTGATGGTGAAGAAGCGGGCGTAAAATCCGTAACTCTCCAGATTTCAGGTGACAATGTTTACGGATATTTAAAATCTGAAAGAGGTGTTCATCGTCTTGTAAGAGTTTCTCCTTTTGATTCCTCAGGAAGAAGACATACATCTTTTGCTAGCTGTGATGTTATGCCTGTAATAGAAGATGATAATGAAGTAGAAATTAATCCTGATGATCTCCGTATTGATACATACCGTTCAAGCGGTGCCGGTGGTCAGCACGTTAATAAAACATCATCTGCTATTCGTATTACTCATATTCCTACAGGTATTGTAGTACAGTGCCAGGACGAAAGAAGCCAGTTCAGCAATAAAGACAGAGCTATGGGTATGCTTCGTTCAAAACTTACTCAGCTTAAAATAGAAGAAAATATGAAAAAACTTGCTGAAATAAGAGGCGATGTTAAAGAAATAGGTTGGGGAAGCCAGATTCGTTCATACGTTTTCATGCCTTATAACCTTGTAAAAGATAACCGTACAGGCGAAGAAACAGCAAATGTTGGAGCCGTAATGGACGGGGATATCGACAGATTTATAAACGCATATTTAGCGTGGATACATTCATAATTCTAATGATTTAAAGGCAGATTTTTTTATCTGCCTTTTTTGTATTTTATAATAATAAACCCCTTGTTTTGTTTTTAAACAAGGGGCTTTATTATTGTATATTTTATATGGAATATTTAGCCAAAGTATGTTAATTATCCAGCTTTTTGTTCAAGTCTTAATCTATCAGCAATAAGTGCGATAAATTCAGAATTTGTTGGTTTACCTTTGTGATTGTTTACAGTATATCCAAAGAGAGTATCAATAGCTTCAATTTTACCTCTGTTCCAAGCAACTTCGATAGCATGACGAATAGCACGTTCAACACGGCTTGGAGTTGTGTTACATTTTTTAGCTATTGCTGGATAAAGTTCTTTTGTAATGTAATTTAAAACGTCCATGTCATTAACACTCATCATAATAGCTTCTCTCATATAGTGATAACCTCTGATATGAGCAGGAACACCAATTTCATGAAGTATATTTGTAACTTTTGTTTCAAGTTCATAAGCACTTGCAGAAGATTTCTTTTCTATTGTTGTTTGTTCCCTTATATCTTCTTTTACAGTTATTTTTCCGGATTTTAAATGTCTTAACCTGTCGACAAGGGATTCCATATCAAAAGGTTTTACAATATAGTATTCACATCCAAGTTCTATAGCTCTTTTTGTAATTTTTTCTTGATTCATTGCTGAAAGCATAATGAGAGTAGGTTTGTTTGTGATTAGTTTGTTAATCTTTTCCAAAACTCCGAGTCCATCAAGACGTGGCATAATTGCATCAATGATTGCAACGTCTGGTCTTAATTCACGAATTTTGTTAAAAGCATCTACGCCGTCGTATGCAATTCCGCATACTTCCATATCACTTTGTTTGTTAAGGTAACAACCTATTATGTCGCAAAAGTCCTTGTTGTCGTCAGCTAATAAAATTCTCATTTTGCCATTGTTCATTTAAAATCCCTCCGTTTATAGTCTAATTCTTAAAAACTTAAGTATTTACCAAAAATTCATATAAATATATTTAAAAAAATGATAAAACATATATTTTAGTATAGTATATTATCAAAAAATAATAATTATTTAAAACTTTTGTGCAATACTTAAAAAATATTTATTAACTTGTTTTATTGTAGTGCAAAATTGCTATAAAATCAATATATTGTAGCCAAGAAAATTATGTATTATTTCGAGCCGATGTACCTTTAAGTTTCATAAAAATACAACATAGGCGATAAAAGGATATATTTAACACTAAATAATAGTAATTTTAACAATAAAAATAATAAAAAATAGAATATTTTAGAATAAAAAGTAAAGAATATATGTATAAAAAAGTAATTTTTGTCGTTATATAGTGTTTTTGGTTAAAACAAATCACAATATATTGTCTTAAACGGTCGTTAGCTATTTTAAACAAGAATTATTTTGGTTTTTTAGTATTTTAATAAAAAATAAGATCGAAAAAGGGCGGATTAAAAATTTGAAATGCCATTTTAATTAACTTAAAATTGAATTAGGTAAAAATGAATAAAAGTTCAGGAGGGGTAAAATGGGAAAAAATAAAACTGCTGTAAAAAACTATATTGAATCTTATCAGGAACATTATTTAAATAGAATATATGAACTTGAAAATCCTTTTTATATTGCTTTTTATGAATTGTCTGTATGCAATATAATAGCCGACGGATATGATTTTTTTGTGGATTTAAAGTGTGAGAATAACTTTTTTAAATCAAACATAGTAAAACTTAATCTTTTTACAGGGAAAAAATTTATAAAAATGATGTCACTTTATCATACAATAAGGATATTAAAAATGAGAGAGGATATTAATCCAGATGAAATGAAAAAAGTGATGTTTAATATTTTTGAGTTTGATGAAAATGAAAAGAAAATATTTGATATTTTATACAGATGTGCATTAGACTATAGAAATAAATTTCATAGACTTTTTGTTGACGCATTTGTAAAATATGTTTTTGGAGTTGAAATATTGTCACCATTTACATTGGCATTTGTCGAAAATTTTTGTTATAATTCTTTTAACAGCTTTTTTGATTCTTTTACAAAATTTATGACACTTCAAAGAAGAATATCTGTTCAGCTAAATGCGTAAAAAGAATAAAGCTGTTAATAAAAACAGTTTCGGGTGATATATTTTATGCCAAATTGGACAAATGAACAGCGTAACGCTATAAACTCAAAAACAAAAGATTTATTGGTATCAGCGGCGGCAGGGTCGGGGAAGACTGCCGTTTTAGTTGAAAGGATTATAAATCTTATAACCGAAAAAAAAGTAGACATTGATAAGCTTTTAGTTGTTACTTTCACAAATGCGGCTGCATCACAGATGAAAGAAAAAATTTATAAAGCTCTTATAAAAAAGATAGAACAAGGAGATGTGTCAGATCATATAAGGAGACAGCTTGTTCTTATAAACCGTGCAAAAATAAATACGGTTCATTCTTTTTGTCTTGATGTTTTAAGACAGAATTTTAATCTTATAGACATAGACCCTTCTTTTAGAATAGCTGATGAAACAGAAACATTAATTTTAAAAGAGGAAAGTCTTGATATTTTATTTGAGAGAAATTATGAGAGAGAAAATAATAACGAGTTTTTGGATTTAATAGAGTTTTTTGACTCAGGCTTTAAAAATACAAATGCAAGAAAAAATATATTAAGCCTTTATGAATTTTCCATGAGCAGTCCTTTTCCTGAGGAATGGTTTTTGGATTCTATTGACAAATACAATATAAAAGATATTGAAAATAATGATGATATATGGTTTTTCAATCTTTTAAAAGAAGAGATAAGAAACCTTTTGTTAAGTGCTCTTGAAATGAATAAAAAGGCTTTTATTTTTATGGAAGACCACCCGGTTCCAAAATATGAAAGTGCTTTTAAAAGCGATAAGGATCTTATAAATTCTCTTATAAATTCTCTTAACGCAGATTCAATTTATGAGTTTTATGAAAAAAATAAAGATTTATCTTTTGAAACTTTGGGTAGAGGCGGAAATAAAGATATAGATCCAAATGACGCTGAATATCTTAAAGCTATTCGTGATGACATTAAAAAGAGTTTAAATTCTGTATTTTCAGACCTTTTATTTGAAGACCCTTTAAATATGCTTTCGGATATGAAAAGATTATATTTGCCTGTAAAAAAACTTTTTGAACTTGTTTTGGAGTTTGGAGAAATTTTTCAGGAGAAGAAAAAAGAGAAAAATATACTTGACTTTAACGATATAGAGCATTTTTGTATAAAAATACTTTTTAAAGAGGGAAGCACTTCAAAACATTATGAATTTACAGAGGCAGCTATAAATTTAAAAAATTCTTTTTATGAGATATTTGTAGACGAATACCAAGATTCAAACCTTGTCCAAGATATGATTTTAGAAAGTATTTCAAAAAAATCAGATGGTTTAAATAATCGTTTTATGGTTGGGGACGTAAAACAAAGTATATATAAATTTAGACTTGCAAGACCGGAACTATTTATTGAAAAATATAAGAGATTTAAGGAATTTGAGTCAATTTCTGATAATAATAATGAAACAAAGATAGACCTTTCAAAAAATTTCAGAAGCAGAAAAAGTGTGCTTGACAGTATAAATTTTTTGTTTAAAAGAACTATGTCTGATGATTTTGGCGATGTAACTTATGATGATAAAGCTATGCTTTATGATGGATTCCCGTATCCAGAAAATGAAAAAATCGGGAAGACAGAAGTAATTTTGATTGAGGGCAAAACTAAAGACAGTGAAGAAGATGAAGAGGATTTATCAAATCTTGAAAAAGAAGCTCTTTATATATCAAATAGAATAGATGAACTTATAAAAAGTGAATATAAAATTTATGATAAAGAAAAAGATGAGTTCAGAAATATAGAATATAGAGATATTGTAATTTTATTAAGGTCGCCATCGACCTGGTCTGATATATTGTCAGATGCTTTAAAATTAAAAAATATACCTTTTTATGCAGAAAACAGCAGTAAATATTTTGAAACTCTTGAAATAGACTTTATTATAAATATTTTAAAACTAATAAATAATCCAATAGATGATATACCACTTATAAGTACTTTATATTCGCCTATATTTAAGTTTGATTTTGATGACCTTGCGGAAATAAAGAGTTTTTATAAAGATAAAAAGGAAGAAAATTTTTGGTATTGTCTTGATTTTTATTCACAAAATGGTGAAAATTTTGAATTAAAATCTAAAATAATAAAGTTTTTAGAAATGCTTAATGAATGGCGTGTTTTTTCAAACGAAAATACACTTTATGAAACAGTGGAAAAAGTTATAGATGATACGCTTATATTTGATTATTCGGGAACACTTGAAGGCGGTGAAGGACGCCAGTCTAACATAAGAGTATTTATGGAAAAGGTTTATGAATTTGAAAAAACGGGAGAGAAGAGTCTTTTTAAATTTATAAAATACCTTGATAATATTTCTGTTACCGGCTATGAAACGGGAGCGGCAAAATACTTAAGTGAAAACGAAAACCTTGTAAGGATTATGAGTATACATAAGAGTAAGGGGCTTGAATTTCCTGTTGTTTTTGTTTCAGGACTTGGAAAAAAATTTAATACTACAGACTTATATAAACCTTTGGTTTATCATCAGGATTTAGGGGTTGGCTTAAATTATTTTGATAAAGAAAACAGGGTTTTATATAATACTGTAGGAAAAGCCGTAATCTCAAAAAGAATAAAAAATGAAAACTATTCAGAGGAATTAAGAATATTATATGTTGCACTTACAAGAGCAAAAGAAAAGCTTATTCTTACTGGAACTATGGATAATTTAGAAAAGAAAATATTAAACTGGGGACTTTATTCAAGGAACAATAAGGGTGAAATTTCCGTCTATAATCTTAGAAAAGCAACTTGTTTTTTAGATTTTGTTATTCCTCCTATTATATTCCACAGGAATTTATCTTCTATTTCAGAGCCTATGAAAGATGTTTTTCCTTTGGATAATCCGGAAGAATTTTTTGATGTGTCTGTAATTTTTGAAAATTTATCTAAAAAACCAGAAAATGATGAAAAAAATAAAAATTACAAAGAAAACTTATCGAATATAGACCCAAATAAAGAATATACAGATAATAAACAAGAGATTTTCAATCTTATTAATTTTAAATATAAATATCATGATTTTGTGGATATTCCTGCAAATGTATCTGTTTCTGAGATAAAAAGGCTTAATAATAAAGAATTGTTCCCGGAAGATACAAAATTTTATTATGAACATGAAAATGTGAAAGAGTTACCTATGCCGCCATTTTATAAAACTGTGGAAGAAGAAGGTATAAATGCGGCTAAAAGAGGAACTTTAATTCACGCTTTTCTTGAAAGACTTGATTTA
>CALWSX010000123.1 GCA_944384285.1 uncultured Lachnospiraceae bacterium | reverse complement strand
AGTTTCATCTGGAGATGTATCTCCCGTAACCAAAGTTTCTACAGTTTTTATCATCATTTCCAAACCGCATAATTCACAAAGAATTTTTCTCACCCCCTTTTATATAAAATATCTATGTAAACGTGATACACACGGTAATCAAAGATTATCGTCGTCTCATGCTTTTAAGCTCTTCTTTAAACGGAACAGCATTAGGAGGAGCAAGTTCAAGATATTCATCAAGTGTAATTTCATTTCTGTCATAGAGTTTATCAAGCATACTTAAAGAAAGTGATTCACTGTATGTTCCAACAGCTCCGACATCTACGCTTAAAGAGAAATCAATATCTGAATATTCCTCGCCTATAAAGCATCTGATGTTCTCATCACCCTTTTCATCTCTAACGATAATATTTTGAGGTACAATAAAGTAAGCTTTGTAAAACTGTTCAAATATTTTTCCTATTTCCTTAATCGCTCTGTAAAATCTTTTTTGGATATTGTCTATAGGGGCCTTTGCCTGATTTTGCATTGCAATAATCGCGGCTGCGGAAATGTTTGAAGAAAAATTTTCACCCGTCGCAATTTCAGTCACACCGCTTGTAACACGGCTTAATTCAAATATTCTCTCTGTAAGATTTACCCCAATATATGAAATGTTAGGAGGCTGCATATATTTAATTCCGTCACCCCCGCCGGCATAATAATCTGTTATTATTTCACCCGGCATATTTGTAATCTGCTGTCTTATAGCACCCGTTTTTGATAAAATTTTTGGCCATGCGCACTGTTGAACAGATAAAAGCATCATTGCAATATTAAAATTAATTGCTTTTTGGTTTGGTATAATGCCTTCAACTTCACCTGCACCAAAAATACTCTTTTTTCGTCTTTTCCATGTAAAAACAATAATTGGATAAAGTGTCATTGCAAATCCGTCTTCTGTATCCTCATCTTTTAAATTATTCCTTGGGGTAAGAGGCACGCCTTCACAAAGAATTTTTGTTTTTGTACTTTTTGAAAATACAACTTCGCCGTTTTCTCTGTAATATTTGGTTAAAACAGTAATTTTACCGTCTGCCTTATTTTCAAACTTAGTAGTATCGTACCCTTCATTTGAAACATCGTTATCTCCTTCAAAGTTATACTCAGTAAGTCCCATTTCTTTTGCAAACTCAGTAACTTTAGAAGCACTTACCCTGCTCGAAATTATTATGTAAGGCTGTTTTTGTACATCTTCTTCCTGTGGATTTCCAAAGAAAATATTAAGCGGGTCAATAGTTTCTCCCCTAAGTTCCCCAAAGTATGACTTATTGTTTCTCATATTTATATCCGAGCTTTCCCAATAGTAATGAAGTATGCCCGTTCCAAGCGTTGCAGCGTCTTCCACAAAATCGTCATTTAATCTGTCCTGGTCTATTTTTTCCCACAAGTTTCTTGTAAAATCCGTAAAATCACTTGCACCTTTTGTTGCTCTCTCCAGATCCTCTTCCTTTGTTTCCGTAGGTTTGAAATTAAGACGTATAGTCTGATTTAGTACAGCAGATTTCTTTGTTCTAACAAAAAAATCAACAATATTAAAAACAGGCCTTGGGAGATTTGCAGTTCTTTTTGTAGGTTCCGGCCACTGATCACCGTTTTTAAATTTTTCATAAATAGGAAATTTTTCATTAAACTCCATATTTCTTTGATATGAAAGCCCATATTCGTATTCCTGCCATATTGATGTTTCAGTAATTTTAATCATCTCCTCTCATTTCACCGTTCAACCATTCTTCCAAAATCTCAAAATCTAATAGTACTTGGTCTTTATCATCTTTTGATTCTTTCATATTTTCTTTTTTATTTTCTCTTTCACCTAAAAGAGGACATTTCCCATTTTTATAATAAGGACAAAATAATTTTTTAAAGATATGTCTTACCATTCCATAAACCCCTCCTCGTAACTGTCATCTTTTTCACTTCTTAATTCAAACGGAAGTACATTTTTCTTTTGTTTTTCCTCTATATATGGCGCAGGGCGACCGGAAATAAAATATCTTAAACTATCTACAGAATGAGTAAGCTCATGAGGTTCTTTTGCCACATCGTTTGTATTTTTGGGATCATACTGTATTTGAGGAAGGCATCGTATAAGATTTTTACAATTATCAAATATTTTTAAATTGCTGTCTTTTTTTCCAAATTCATTTGTATAAACCCTAAGCCACTCTTTTAAGTTATAAAAACCCATAACCCTGTTGTTATTGGCTTTTCTAAGATAAACTCCATTCTCAGAAAAAATTTCAGCCACACTTTTTCCGGTTTCCTGACGTTTATTCCACATATCCGGAGGCGCAATATATTCATATATTTCGCTGTCACAGTTTTCCTGTATTCTTTTAACGGCTTCACTTATAATAAGTCCGCTTTCATATATTTCTCTGTAGACATAGGCTCTTGACTGTTCATCAAGTGCAATAAAATAACCCGCAAGCATATCAAGACCATAGTCCATAGTGAAATACCTTCTCCAGTTTTTTGGTATATCAAAAGGCTTAACAATGTGAACATCTCTGTTAAACTCGGAAAAATACTGTCCGGAAAATATATCCCAGTCCCCATAAAGCATTGCTTTTTTTCTGTCTTCCGGCAAATTTTCTAACGTTCTTACATAGTCTGGAGAATTATTTAAAATATATGGATTATCGTAAACAAGAGATTTAACAAAAAAATAATCATCTTTGTTTTCCGTTTTTTTATAATTTTTATCTATAAAAAGTCTTTTTACCCAAGAATGACCAACCCCGCCAGGATTACACGTAAAATACATTCTTGGACTAAACTTTTCTTTACATAAACCGCTTGAACGGTTACATTCGGTTAATGTCAAAAACTGAAACTCTGTAAACTGAGTGGCTTCC
>CALWSX010000122.1 GCA_944384285.1 uncultured Lachnospiraceae bacterium | reverse complement strand
GATATTGAATAGTTATGGTCTGCAGTCATATCAAATACACCTCTTGTAATTCTTCTTGGGGTTGTCTGATTTTGAGCTGATCTTATGCTCTTTACATAAGGGTTATTATCTACTGTTATAGTTGAAGATGGTATTTTCATAGTTGCATCATAAAAATCTACTACAAGTTTATTTCCTGCAACTATAAAATCTTGAACTTCACTCATTTTTGAGTTTGTTCTTATAGTAAATGATGTCATATCAGACATATCTTTTTGTGTATCTATAGAAACAACTGAAAGATTTTCAAAAGAAGAGTCTGTAGTTGGTGGATTTTGTGTATTATTTCCTGAGTTATTTCCAGTATTATTATCTACAACTACATCACTTTCATTTTCACTAATTATAACTGTTCTGGTATTGTTGTCCCATCCAACATAATATCCAAGAGCCTCTGCAGCATATCTAACAGGTATCATTGTTCTGTCATTAACGATCATTGCCGGAACGTCCATAGTAACATTATTTCCATTTGCAACTATTATGTTACTGTCTATTGTTAATGTAACTATATTATTACCTTGAGATATATGTACTTTTCGTTCTTGATCATTCCACAATACACTTGCTCCAAGTTTTTCAAATACATCTCTTGCAGGAATATATGTTCTGTCATTTATAGAAATAGGCGGAACAGTATATTCAGTTATAATATCACCATTAACTCGTATATTTATTTCTTCAGCACTATACCTATGAGTTTTTCCGTTATATGTTAAATCCATATTTAAAACTTTAGCATACGAAACAGAAGGTGCAGAAAATAAAAGTGCAGAAGTAAGTAATATAACTATATTTTTTTTGAACTTTAATATATTCATTTTAGTTACCTCCGAAAGATTTTATTTTAACATAAAAAGTATATCAAAAAAATTCGAAAATGTAACTAAAATGAGAAAAATGAAATAAAAATGTAATATTTAATTTAAATTCCAAATAAGCAAAAATTATACATCTTTAAATTTCAAAACTTTATGAACTGATTTTGACCATATAAAAACCATATAAACTGCTATATATGGGAAATAATAAATTTTATTTTTTAAAATTATATAATTATATAATCCATGAATAATTGTAGGTATAAAAATAGATTTAAAAATATATCTATATTTTTTTGTAAATATATACTCTGAAAGATAATATCCCATATTAATACCAAAAAGGCCATGGGCCGGAATTGATAAAAATCCTCTTAAAATAGCTGTTTTTACACCTCCAAGTTCAGGACTGTATACATAAAAAATATTTTCCAAGGCAGCAAAACCCAAAGAAACAAAAACTCCATAAACTATACCATCAAACTTTTTATTTAAATTTTTATTAGTTATACTTATAAAAAATAAAAAAATAAATTTAAAAAATTCTTCCAAAAAGCCGGACATGAAAAAAGCATTAAAAAAATCTATAGGAATAAAAAAACTGCTATTTTTTATTTTTACAGCTGTAAGAGCAATAACTATAGTTGAAAACCCACCGTAAAAAAGTGATAAAAAACAAAAATGAAAAGGTTCTCTGTCATTTCTATCATTTATATATATAAAAAATATAAATATTAACACAGGTGCTAATGCAAGTTTTAATAAAATAAGCATAAAAGCCCTCCGATATGACCGTATTAAAATAATTCTTTATATAAAAAAGCCTGCATATTTAATGCAGGCTTTTTATTAGTATTAAGTTTAATATAATATTTTATACTAAAATTAAGTATAAATTCTAAGTTTTTCAATACGATTTTTTTCGGTTTCTTCTACAGTTATTTTAATACCGTTTTCTTCAAGCATTTCACCATTTTCAGGGAATCTTCCAAGCATTCCAATAACATAACCGCCTATTGTATCAAAGTCTTCAGACTTGAATTTTGTACCAATTAATTCATTTAAATCATCAAGTCTTGTTGAACCATCAATAATATATTCATCTTCTTTTACAAGTTTAACTTCATCCTCAACTTCATCATCTTCGTCTTCGATTTCACCTACAATTTCTTCGACAAGGTCTTCCATTGTAGCTAAACCGCTTGTTCCACCATATTCATCAAGTATAATAACAAGATGCACCCTTTTTTCTCTCATTTCACCAAAAAGTTCAGAAATACCTTTTGATTCATAAGTATAATAAGGTTCATGCATAACTTCTCTTATATTAAATGTTTCCGGATGACAGAATGCAATATCTTTAAGATGAAGAATACCTATTATATCGTCTATAGACTCTCCATAAACAGGAAGTCTTGAAAATCTTTCTTCTTTAAATATCTCTGTAATTTCTTCAAAAGATGTGTCTACAGAGATTGCTACCATATCAGTTCTAGGAGTCATAACATCTTTAACTCTGCAATCACCAAAGTCAAATACGTTATTTATCATTTTTCTTTCGTCAATATGGATAATACCTTCTTCGTGACTTACATTCACCATAGTTTTAAGCTCAGATTCTGTAATAGTAGGAGCATTTGCATTTTTATCTCCGCCTAAAAGCTTAATTAACATACCTGTAATTACATTTAATACAGCAACTATTGGTGAAAAAATTGTTACAAAAAAGTTTACAATTTTAATCACTCCGAATGAAAGTTTTTCAGGGTTTGATGATGCCAATGTCTTTGGTGTAATTTCACCAAAAATAAGAACAACTATTGTCATTACAACTGTAGCAATACCAACACCTGCGTTTGGACTGAAATATACTGCAATAGAAGTTGCTATAGAAGAAGCCCCTATGTTTACTAGGTTATTTCCTACAAGCAAAGTACTTAACAGCTTTTCAGGGTTTTCTACAAGTTTTGCTACAATATCAGCATTCTTAACATTGTTCTCAACCAGGTTACGAAGCTTAATCTTATTAATAGATATAAGCGCTGTCTCTGACGCTGAGAAAAAAGCCGACATCATTAAAAGAAAAACTAACAAAAGATACAACCACGGACTACCAGGTTCCACTAAAATCACTCTCCTAAAAATATAAAAATAATAGTAACAAATCTAAACCCTTTGTTTAGACCTTTTGAACCCCATTCTTTCAAAATGTGGTTAAATGATATTCTACAACACTTTATAAATATATGCAATAGATAACATATATTTTTTTTTAATATACGTAAAAATTAATAAGTTTGTTTATTATTTTTTAAAAAACTCAGAAAAATCAAATGTAGAAAAATAATCATCTAAAGTTTCTGCACGTCTTATTAATTTTACCTCTCCGTTTTCTCTCAAAAGAAGTTCAGAGGATCTAAGTTTTCCATTATAATTATATCCCATAGAAAATCCGTGTGCTCCTGTATCGTGAATCACAAGATAATCACCGATTTCAAGTTCAGGAAGCATTCTATTTATAGCAAATTTATCATTATTTTCACAAAGACCCCCTGTAACATCATACATATGGTCACAAGGCTCATTTTCTTTTCCCAATACTGTAATATGATGATATGCTCCATACATTGCCGGTCTCATAAGATTTGCAGCACAAGCATCAAGACCTGCATATTCTTTGTAAGTATGTTTAAAATGAATAAGTTTTGATACCAAATGTCCAAAAGGAGCAAGCATATATCTTCCAAGTTCTGTGTATATTTCAACATCGCCCATTCCATTTGGAACAAGTATTCTTTCAAACGCCTCTCTTACACCTTCACCTATCACAAAAATATCACTTGGCTCATCTTCAGGTCTATAAGGTATACCTACCCCCCCTGATAAATTAATAAATTTAATATGTACACCTGTTTCTTTTTGGAGCTCTACTGCAGTTTCAAACAAAATTTCTGCAAGTTTAGGATAATATTCATTTTTTATAGTATTGCTTGCTAAAAATGCATGAATACCAAAATGTTTTACCCCTAAAGATTTAAGTTTTAAAAATCCTTCTGTAAGCTGTTTTCTAGTAAAACCATATTTTGCTTCAGATGGTGTATCCATAATCTGATTATTTATTTCAAAATTTCCACCCGGATTATATCTGCATGAAACTGTATCTGGCATATCTAAAAATTGATTAAAGAAATCTATGTGTGTAATATCATCAAAATTAATTATTGCACCAAGCTCAGAGGCTTTTATAAAATCTTCTTTTGGGGTAACATTTGAACTGAACATAATATCTGAACCCCTAAGCCCTACTTTCTCACTAAGAACAAGTTCTGCAATAGTAGAACAATCTGCCCCAATCCCCTCTTCTTTAAGGATTTGCATTATATAAGGGTTTGGAGTAGCTTTTACGGCAAAATATTCTTTAAATCCTTTGTTCCATGAAAATGCTTTCTTTAAATTCCTTGCGTTTTCTCTTATACCTTTTTCATCATATATATGAAAAGGTGTAGGGTATTTTTCTGTTATATTTTTTACCAAATCTAAAGTTACAAAAGGTTTTTTAATCATATTTTCTCCTTATCCAAGTAATTTATTAACGGCAGCAAGTTTAACACAAATACAGAAAAGCTCCATAGCTTTTTCAAGTTCCTCTACAGGTGGGAAAGAAGGTGCAATACGGATATTACTGTCTAACGGATCATTTTTATAAGGGTAAGTTGCTCCTGCATCTGTTAAAATTACACCGCCCTCTTTTGCAAGTCTTACAACTTCTTTTGCACAACCGCTAAGTACGTCTACAGATACAAAATATCCACCTGTTGGATTACTCCATTTAGCAATACCAAGTCCTGAAAGCTCTTTATCAAGTTCTTTAAGAACAATTTCAAATTTAGGCTTAAGAATTTCTGCCAATTTGTCCATGTGTTTAAGTATTCCATCAGCATTTTTGAAATATTTAACATGTCTTAACTGGTTGATTTTATCATGGCCTATAATTTGAACTTTCATTCTGTTTTTGATTTCTGCAATATTTTCTTTTCCTGATGCTACAAGAGAAATTCCTGCACCAGGGAAAGTGATTTTGCTTGTTGAAAAGAAATACAAAATTCTGTTTTCATTATTATATTTTGATGCAAGTTCAAATACATTTTTTCTTGTTTCTTTTTTAAATACATGGTGTATACCGTATGCATTATCCCAAAAGATTCTAAAATCTTTGGCAGCAGTTTCCATACTTACAAGCTTTTCTGTAACTTCATCACTATAGCATACACCTGATGGATTTGCATGAAGTGGAACACACCACATACCTTTTATGGAATCATCATTTTTTACAAGTTCCATAACATAATCCATATCTGGTCCATCTTCATTAAGTTTAACAGGAATCATCTCTATTCCCAAATCTTCTGTAATAGCAAAATGTCTGTCATATCCAGGAACTGGACATAAAAATTTTACTTTTTCAAGGTCTTTCCAAGGTTTACATCCACTTGTCCCAAAAACATAAAGTCTCATTACTGCATCATACATAAGATTTAAGCTTGAGCTTCCACCTATTATAATATTATCTTTATCAATTTTAAGTAAATCTGAAAAAATAGATTTTATTTCAGGAATACCATCAAGTATACCATAATTTCTAACATCAAGGCCATCACTTGTATGGTAATCATCAAGTATATTTAACATTTCGTTACTTTCATCAAGCTGTAAAGGAGAAGGTTTACCCCTTGCCATATTAAGTTTTAAACCAAGACTTTTAAAATCATCATACGCTTTTTGGTATTTATCTTTAAGTTCTTTTAATTCAGATTTTGATAATTGTGACAATTCTTTCATTTTTTGCACCGTCCAAATATAAATTTTTTTATATTTTATCACATTATTTTCAAATTACAAGCATTTTTGCATTAGTTAATTTTTGAACTATATTTAAGAACAAGAACAGAAACTCCTGTTTCATCATTAATTTTTCCTGTTTTTATATTATAGTCTGTTAAAAGGCAGTCCTCTAAAGCATTTTTTAATTCCTTTTCTGAAAAATTAATACTTTGTTTTTCATATTCCTTAGAAAAATACGGATTAATTCCAGCTTTAGAAGATATATAGTTTCTATCATATCCTTCATTTAGCATTCTCTTATATAAATATATAATTTTAAATTGCCTTGATAAAAGCGATAATATTAAAAACGGAGATTCTTTCATTTTTATCATATTATTATACAATTCTATAGCTTTTTTAGAATTTTTATTTCCTATTTCAGAAATAAGATCAAAAACTTTTGATTCAGAAGACTTTGTACATACTTTATCAATATCTGATAATAAGAGTTCTCCTGTACATCCTTTGAAGTCTGATAACTTTAAAATTTCTGATAGAAGAGTTTTCATATCTGTACCTGATGTTTTTATCAAATATTCTGAAACTTCATCTTTTATTTCAATCCCATTTTCTTTAAACTTCTTTTTTATCCATGTCAAAAGATCTTTTCCAGAATATGATACTATTTCAACAACTGAACCTATTTTTGAAAATTCTTTAAAAAATTTTGATCTTTTGTCTATTTCTTCTTCAAAAAAAATTAAAATTGTGTCCAAAAAGATATTACTAATATTTTTTAATAAAATATCTGCTTCATTTTTTCTTGAAGAAAGGAAAAATCCACTGTTTTTTACATAGACAAGTCGTTTTTCTGATAAGAAAGGCATAGTGTTTATTGAATTTATTATTTCTTCAACATTTGATTTATTCCCAGAGAATAAATCAAAATTCATTATTTCATTTTCTTCCGAAATAATTGTTGACTTTATTGTTTTTGAGTAGCTTTCCATTAAATAAACATCGTTGCCATATAGAAGATATAAATTCTTAAAATTATTGTTTTTTATATCTTTGTTTAAATTTTTCATAAATTACCTCTTATGTATTAATAAGTGTTTTTACTTTTAAATTTTCACCATTTGTTATAAATTTTATCATTCCATTTCCCTCTGTTGTAAAAACATCTATGTCTTTACTTTTAAGTCTTTCCATAGTTTCGGGATGTGGATGATTATACGGATTGTTCTTTCCATTAGATACAACCGCGTACTCAAAATCATAATTATTTAAAAATGCTTCACCTGTTGAATATTTAGATCCATGATGAGCAACTTTTAATACATCAACATTATCATTTATATCTTTCTTAATCATAATATTTTCATTATGAATATCAATATCTCCTGTAAAAAGAAAGTCCATATCTTTGTATGAATATTTTAATACAAGAGAAGAATTATTTATATTTTCTGTGTTAAGTAAAGTTTCAAATGGATATAACACAGAAATTGATGAATCTTCACCTATAAATATTTCATCGCCTTCGGATAATCTTATAATTTCAATTTTCTTTTCATTTGCAATTTTAAGAAGTTTAGTATACATTTCATTATTACTATAATCAACATCTGCAATTGCAACTCTTTTTACATTATAAAATTCCATTAACTCAAGAGCCCCTAATGCATGATCTGTGTCAAGATGAGAAATAAATATCATATTAATACTTTTAATATTATTCTTTTCAAGGTAAGGAATAATTATATTTTTACCAGTATTTTCACCGTATTCTTGAAAATAATTTCCACCACCGTCTATAAGAAAGTTGTTACCATCATACATTTTAATAAGTGCCGAATCGCCTTGACCAACATCAAAAAATACAATTTCATTATTTTTAAAAATAATACGATTTGAAAATATTAAAAACATAGATGTAATGAAACAAGTAATTATACCTATTGAATAAATAGTTTTACGTTTTTCAAAATTATAAATCATAAAAAGTATTGCAAAATACAATATTATAAGCTCATGGTTTAAAATTCCAATTGATACAGAAGAAAATGGTAAAGAAGATAAATAATTTGTTATAACTTCTATATACTTTAATAATAAATAAACACTTCCACCTAAAAATTTACCAACAGGTATATAAATCGCTCCAAAGATACAAGATAAAAACAACATTCCAATTATAAACGGAAGGAACGGCAAAACTAAACAATTTGCAACAATTCCCCAAATTGTAAAATCAGAATAAAAATAAGCAATTAATGGAATACTAACAAAATTTGATGCAAGAGAAATATAGATCATCTTTTTTAATTTGCTTAGTCCTTTAGTTTTTCTTGAAATTGCAATAATTCCAGCAGTAATTACAAATGAAAGTATAAAACCTGCATCATATAAATAAAGAGGTTCAGATAATAAAATCAAAAGTGCAGATATTCCTAAAGAGTTATATGAATCCGGTTCTCTTTTCAATACATTACCAATTAAAAACACTATACTCATTATATATGCTCTAATTGCAGACACCATAAAACCGGTAAAAGGAATGTATATAGATATTAACAAAATAGAAACTAAAGAAGCTTTTCTTTTGTTTATACCAAACTTTTTCAATATAGAAAATATCATAGTTGATAAAATATTAATATGAAGACCTGATATTGCAAGGATATGAAAAATACCTGCCCTTTTATAAATTTCCATAATATTCTCAGGCAAATCATTTCTTAGACCAAATATCAAAGAACTTGCAATTTGAGCTTCTTTTTCAGGGAAAATATTT
>CALWSX010000121.1 GCA_944384285.1 uncultured Lachnospiraceae bacterium | reverse complement strand
CTGCTGTAAAAGCTGTTCTTGCCGGCAACAATCTTATTTGTGCAACAGACTATAAAATACAAATCCCAGCTGTTATAAATGCTGTAAAAGACGGCACAATACCAGAAGATATGCTGGATATGGCTGTTTTAAGAGTTCTTTATTTAAAATCTACTTTAAACTTAATATAAAAAATAAAAACGGCATTTTTAATTAAATGCCGTTTTTATTTTTTAAATATAATTTTCTATTATTTTTATAAATCCTTTATTTTATAAAAATTAATAAAATATATCTTTAAGTTTTTCTTTAAACATTATAACTGTTCTACACAAAAAATTTTTTCATAGAATATTTTTAAGAAAACTTAAGAGGATTTTTATGCAAAAACCTACTATAAAAATTAAAAAAAGACTTCTGTTCTGTCTTGTGTTTTGTTTAACTGCTTTAATTTACTTATCTTGCAGAGTTTTTTATATACAGGTATTTAAAGGGGAAGAGCTACAAAAAATGGCTTATGAACAGCAAACAAGAGACAGACTTATCACTCCAGAAAGAGGAAGTATACTTGACAGAAACAAAGAAGGAATTGCTCTCACTGAATCTGTTTGCGCAGTAAGTGTTATTCCTGCACAGGTAAAGGATAAAGAAGGAACTGCTTTATATTTATCTGAAAAACTTGATTTAGACTATGACCAAACTCTTGAAAAAGTAAAAACAAGGGTTGCACTTGTTCGTATAAAATCAAAAATTGAAAAAGACCTTGCAAACGAAATACGAAAGGATAATATGCCTGGAGTTATGGTAGATGAAGACGTAAAAAGAGTTTATCCTTATCAAAATTTAGCAGCCCAAGTTATAGGATTTGTAGGAAAAGATAACCAAGGAATTATAGGGCTTGAAGCAAAATACGATAAATATCTTAAGGGTGATTTTGGTAAAATACTCACTTTAACAGACTCCAAAGGGGTTGAAATAGGAAACCTCCAAGACAGAATTGACCCTATAAACGGCGATAATTTAGTAACAAGCCTTGACGTTACTATTCAACAATATGCTGAACAGATTTTGAAAAAAACTGTTATAGAAAAAGATGCAAAAAGCGGAGCCGCAATAATTATGAACCCACAAAACGGTGAGATTTACGCTCTTGCAAACTATCCTGACTTTAATTTAAATGAACCTTTTGAAATAAATGACGAAGAACTTGCTGCTGTATGGGATACTCTCTCAGAAGAAGAAAAAAATAACGCTCTTAACCAAATGTGGCGAAATACAGCAATTAATGATACATACGAACCAGGAAGTACTTTTAAGACAATTACTTCTACCGCTGGACTTGAAGAAGGCGTCATTACTCCCGAAAGTACTTTCTTTTGCAGTGGATCACATACAGTTGGAGGAAGGCAGATTAAATGTTGGAGATATCCAAGATCTCACGGAAGCGAAACTTTTGTACAGGGTGTACAAAATTCATGCAACCCTGTTTTCATGGTTACAGCTGAAAGACTTGGTGTAGACAAATTCTATGAATACATGCTTAAATTTGAGTTTGACAAAAAAACAGGTATAGACCTTCCTGGTGAAGCAGTTGGTATCATGCATAAAAAAGAAAACATCGGACCTGTTGAACTTGCTACAATGTCGTTTGGACAATCTTTTCAGATTACCCCTCTTCAGCTTTTAAGGGCTGTATCTGCTATTGTAAACGGAGGATATCTCGTTACACCTCATATTGCATTACATACTGAAGACGAAAACGGAAACATAAAAGAAACATTTAATTACGATAAAGGCGAACGAATTATATCCGAAAAAACATCAGAAACTATGAAAGGAATACTTGAAAGTGTTGTAAGTAAAGTTACATGTAGCAAAGCATATATCCCGGGTTACAGAATAGGCGGAAAAACAGCGACTTCCGAAAAACTTCCACGAAAAAGCGGAAAATATATTGCGTCATTCTTAGCTTTTGCACCTGCTGAAAATCCAGAGGTTATGGCTATTATACTAATTGACGAACCTAAAGGTGTTTATTATGGAGGTACTGTTGCAGGAGCTGCAATGAATGAACTTTTACAAAACATATTGCCTTATCTTGGAATAGAACAAGTTTATTCAGAAGATGAACTTGCTCTTGATGAAGTTAAAAAAACAGTTATACCTGATGTTTTAAATATGAATTTAAACGACGCAAAAAAAGAACTTAGAAATTTAGGTTTAAGTTTTGATGTCATAGGTGAAGGAGATACCATAACATATCAATTTCCACCACCTGGAGAAAGTGTGAACTCAAATTCAAATATAACTTTATATACAAATTAAAAAAATAAGTAAAATAGATGGAGAAATTATGAAAAACAAAATAAAACTTATATTTTTTATTATTTTTTTACTCCTTTTCTCTCAAAATGTATATGCTAAAGAAAATACTCCTTCTGTATATGCAAAATCCGCAATCCTTATTGATTTAGACAGCGGAAGAACTTTATTTGAAAAAAACTCCAAAGAAGAACTTCCCATTGCAAGTACAACTAAAATAATGACTGCAATACTTGCTATAGAAAGCGGAAAATTAGATGAAACCGTTACTGTGAGCAAAAACGCACAGGCCGCTCCGGAAGTAAAAATGCATTTAAAAGAAGGAGAGGAATATATATTAAAAGACCTCTTGTATCCTCTTATGCTTGAATCTTCAAATGATGCTGCTGTTGCTATTGCTGAACATATAGGCGGAAGTGTAGAAGGTTTTGCCGAGCTTATGAATAAAAAAGCAAAAGAACTTGGAGCATTAAATACTAAATTTGTTACCCCTAATGGTCTTGATAAGGACAATAATCATTCAACAGCATATGACCTTGCAATTATAACAAAATACGCTCTGCAAAACGAAACTTTTGTGGATTACATAACAACAAAAGAAATGGATATTTATACAAAGGACAAAAAAAGAAAATTTACTTTTTATAATAAAAACAGGTTTTTAAACGAATACGAAGGAGCTTTCGGAGTAAAAACAGGATTCACAAATTTGGCCGGACATTGTTTTGTTGGAGCCTGTGAAAGAGATGGCGTTTCTCTATTATCAG
>CALWSX010000120.1 GCA_944384285.1 uncultured Lachnospiraceae bacterium | reverse complement strand
GAAGGAAAACGAAGGTCAGCCTCTTTACATAAGAAGAGCAATGGCATACAAATACGCACTTGAAAATGTTACTCCTGTAATTCAGCCTGATGAATTAATTACAATGGAAAAAACAAGATATATGCGTGGTGCCGTTTGTTATCTTCCATATGCTCAGCAATTTTACAGAGACTTTATTAATGCCAAAACAGAAGAAGATGCTCAGCTTTATGACGTTGCAGAAGGCGGCGGAAAATCCGGTATGCAAGGTGATGAATGGAAAAAAATCGGTGTTTTCTCCATTAAAAAAGATGAAGTTCCTGCATTAACAGAGGCTTGTGATTATTGGCACGGAAAATGTATCGAAGACATTGCTATGGGATATATGGAAAAAACATTCCCAGAATACCAGGATCTTTTAAATGCTTGGAAAGTAAATCTTTATCCACCTTCAGTTATCTCTATTATGGAAGGTAGATGGGTTCCTGCTTATGATATCGTTCTTGAAAAAGGTCTTTTGGGCGTAATTAAAGAATGTCAGAAAAATATTGATGAAACTCTCCCTACAACTCAAGATGTTGCAGAAAAAGTTATGTTCTGGAGAGCTTGTATAATTGCTTGTGAAGGCGTTATAGCATGGGCTAAAAATTATGCAGATAAAGCTCGTGAAATGGCTAAGGAAGAAAAAGACGAAACAAGAAAAGCAGAACTTCTTGAAATGGCAGACAGACTTGAAAGAGTTCCTGCAAATCCTGCAACAAACTTCAGAGATGCTATCCAGGCAGCATGGACTACTCATATCGCAATTTGGATGGACTGTTCTGTAGTTGGTTTATCTCCTGGACGTTGGGGACAGCTTCTCTGGCCATATTATGAAAAAGATGTCAAAGAAGGAAAACTTACAAGAGAAGAAGCTCATGAATTATTTGAAATGATCCGTATCAAAATGTCAAGTGAAGATTATATCACACCTGGTGCATGGAGTGCTATGGCATCAAGTAACCAGTTCCAGCACATGGTTGTTGGTGGTGTTGATCCAAAAACAGGTCTTTGTTCTGACAATGAACTTGAAGAAGTAATTCTTGATGCTGGTATCACAATGAAAACAACAATGCCTACATTAGGTATCTTTGTAAGCCCAAGAACATCTGAAAGACTTCTTATGAAAGCTGCAGAAGTTACAAAAATGGGTGCCGGATATCCTGCATGGTTTAATCATGATATGTGCGTACAGCATTTATTAAGCAACCACAGAGAAGAAAATATCACTCTTGAAGATGCTCGTGATGTTGCTATTGCCGGCTGTGTTGAAATTGGTATGCAAGGTACTGCTCACGGAATTTGCCACCCTGCATTCTATAATGAAGTAAAAACTCTCGAAATTGCTATGCATGACGGTGTAGACCCAAGAACAGGCATTAAAGTAATTGACGGTCTTAAAAAGATTGAATCATTTGAAGACCTTTGGGATAACTTCACAACAGTAAGAACTAAATTCATGAAAGTTTATATGCGTTACTGGAACTATGTTGTTTCTATAAGAAGAACAATCAATCCTCTTATTTTTGCTTCTGTTCCAATGCATGACTGTATCAAAACAGGTAGACCACAGGACAATAACGGTTGTAGATACAATAAATCTGTAACTCTCCTTAACTCTGGTGTTGTTAACGTTGCAAACTCAATGGCAGCAATCAAAAAACTTGTATTTGATGAGAAAAAATATACATTTGATCAGATTGTAGACGCTGTTGACCACAACTTCGGATTTGAAATCGGTGCTGAAAAAGGTAACTTCTCTATGCTTAGTCAGACAAAAGCTAACAACAATTATGAAGAAATTCATAAAGATGTGCTTGAAGCTCCTAAATTCGGAAATGACGATGACTATGTTGACAATATGTTTGTTGATTTATGGCAGCAGTACAACAAAATCTGTAATTCAGAAACAACATATCTTGGATATCAGTGGATTGGAGCAGGTTTATCAATCTCTGCACATGGCCCATTCGGTCGTGCTTGTATAGCATCTCCTGACGGACGTCTTGCAGGTGTAACACTTTGTGACGGTATTTGTTCAGCATCTCCTGGTACAGACGTAAACGGACCTATTGCTTTAATGAGATCTGGCGTTAAACTTGACCCAACTGAAATGCGTTCTGTTCAGCTTAATATGAAGATACATCCAAACGCTATAAAAGGCATTGAAGGTTCAAAGAACTTTGTAAACTTTATTAAATCATACTTTGATATGGGTGGATATCATGTACAGTTTAATATCGTTGACTCTAACATGCTTGTTGATGCTCAGAAACACCCTGAAAATTACAGAGACTTAATTGTAAGGGTAGCTGGTTTCAGTGCTTATTGGATTGAACTTGGTAAACCTATCCAGGACGAACTTATTGCTCGTACAGAATATGATGTTTGCTAATTAAAATTATTTAACAAAGGTAATCCTCCCTTTGATAAATTAATTTGATTAATGGGGAAGGGATAAAAAGTATATATAAAATATAACTTTTATCCCTGGCACTACCCCTATATAAAAACTCCTAATAATTAATAAAATATAATGCGGTAAGCTAAGTTATAAATAATTTTTAAAAAGAGTTAAATCCTGTTTGTTTCAGAGATGTTAAACTCGAAAGCAGAGCATAAGTTTTATTCGAGGCAGCTTATTTGGAAACAACTAAAATGCCTCGAATTTCTTTTTATAAACTTTAATATAGGGATCTTTTTTATAAATTAGGGTATTTAAGAAAAGAGGTTTTAGTATGAGCGAACAAACAAAACAAAAAATGTTTTATGGGTGGATCATAGTAGCCACTGCATTTATCGTAATATTTTTACATTTAAGTATAAGAGGTTCATTTGCGGTATTTATTAATCCTATGTCAAAAGACTTGGGCTGGTCAACTGCTTCTGTATCTCTTGGACTTTCTATATTTATGCTTTTTTATGGTGTTACAGCATTTTTTGCCGGAAATACAGTGAACAGGTTTGGACCACGAATTATATTTACTATTCATGGTATTTTATTCGGTGCCGGACTCTTTCTTTCAAGTATGGCTAAAGAGCCAATACATTTTTATATTACATACGGCGTTATGGGCGGTATCGGTGCCGGAGCATTATTTGCACCACCTACTGCTATGGTACGTCAATGGTTTATGAAAGACCTTGGTAAAGCTTTAGGATTTGCAACAGCAGGAGCCGGTTTAGGTTTTTGGCTTGCACCTATAATTTCAATGAAACTTATAACTATTCTTTCTTGGCAAGATGCTATGAAAATTTTTGGTATAGTTGTTCTTGTGGGTGTAGTAATTGCTGCACAGTTTACCAAAAGAAGTCCTGAAGAAATCGGGCTTAAACCTTATGGCTACGGAGAAGCAACAGGCGGCGGTGGTTCTGACGATTCATTGTCTCTTAAACAGGCATCTAAAACAAGTGCTTTCTGGGTACTTTTACTTATGTGGTTCTGCAGTAACTTTGCTGAATATATAGTTTTTTCACATGCAGTTAACTATGTTACTTTAGACCTTGGATTTGATAAAACAGCTGCAACATATATTTATTCTCTTATTGGTTTTTGTTTCCTTATAATGGGTATATTCTTTGGTTCTGTACTTGATAAATATTCTGCTAAATTAAATGACCCATTTTTAGCAAGAAAGAAAGTCCTTGCTATTTGTTATACAATTTGTACAATATCCGCAATCTGGCTTAACTTAGGCGTTGGTAGTATGAAAACTTATGTATCATTTATAATTTATGCCATAGTATTTGGTATTCCTTTCGGAATTTATATTCCAACAGTAGCCGGATATGTAGGAACAACATTCGGACGTAAATATATGGGACCTATTTGGGGACTTACAACTGCTGTAGGTGTTGCCGGAGGCGCAGGAATTGGACCTTATATCGGAGGTTACTTAAGAGATTTAACAGGAAGCTATTTTGTATCTATCTGGATTTCAACTATACTTTATGCTATTACAGTTGTTCTTGTATTATCTGTAAAAAAACCTACAAAAAAAGATATTGAAAGACTTAACAGCTAAATATTTTTAATATATGGAGATGATTTTATGATTGGAGAAGAAAAGAAAGGAATAGTTTTTGATATCCAAAGTTTCTCTACTCATGACGGCCCCGGTATAAGAACAAATATATTTTTAAAAGGCTGTTATCTTAAATGTTTATGGTGTGCAAATCCCGAAGGCCAAAATTTTAAACCTGAACTTTTTTATAAAAAAGAAAAATGTAAAGGTTGCCTAAAATGCGCAAATGCTTGTAAAAATGGAGCTATTTCATTAAATAATGAAGAAGTGGGAAAAGGGTTTATAAAAATTGACCGAAAATTTTGCAAGAGTTGTGAAACTTTAGATTGTGTAAGAGCTTACTATGAAGATGCTTTGACAGTCATGGGAAAAGAAATGAGTGTTAAAGAGGTTATGAAGGTTGTTTTAAGAGACCAGCCTTTTTACAGAAACGGCGGAGGCGTTACTCTTTCAGGCGGAGACCCTTTATGCCAAGTTGATTTTGCATTGGAAATTTTAAAAGAATGCAAAAAAAACTATATTAATACAGCTGTAGAAAGCGAATTGTGTGTACCATATTCATCTGTAGAAAAAGTTTTTCCGTATGTAGATTTATTCTTATGTGATATCAAAATTGTTGATGAGAATAAACACATAGAAGCAACAGGTGTATCAAATAAAATTATTCTTGAAAATCTTGAAAAAATAGCAGAAAAAGATCCATCAAAAGTATGTATTAGAGTACCTGTTATCCCTAAGTTTTCTGATTCAGAAGAAAACATAAGAAATATAGCAAAGTTTTGCAAGGAAAATGGATATGGCAGAATAAACCTTTTGCCTTATCACAAATTGGGAGCATCAAAGTTTGAAAAACTTGGTATGGAATACAAGATGCCTGAAGTTAATGTGCCTTCCCATGAATATATGCTTTCTTTAGGCAAAATAATAGAATCTTATGGACTTATATGTGTGGTAAATGGATAAAATAAAAATCCCGTCGAATCCCTAAAACGGAGTGGACGGGATTTTTTTGTATTTTATTATTCACAAAAAGAAGTTATTAAAATATTATTAATAAGTTTTTATTTATAAATTTAATGAAAAAGTTAAAAACAGATACATCATATATGTTTCTATTAGTACTTTTATAGTGTAATCTTTTTAAAAGGTTTTCCTTTACATCTCAATGTGTGGATAGTAAGATATTTGTATAAAATTTTACATTTTGTATTAAGAGAAATATTAAAAAAGTAATTAAATATTCGAATCTATAAAGAAAGAGGGATTTATCCCGTATGACAGAAAAAATAAAAACAAATGAAACAAAAAACAGTATTTTACTGCTGCATATTTCCGTAATGTTATTTGGGTTATCTGCCGTTTTCGGTCGTTTTGTTGATGTTCCGGCTGTTTGTATAGCCGGCGGTCGAGTGATTTGGTCCTCAATAACATTGTTTATACTTTTGCGTATTACAAAAACAAATTTAAAGCTTAAAAACAAAAGAGATTATATTATTTCAGCATGTACAGGAGTTGTGCTTGCCGTTCACTGGACAACTTTTTTTATAGCTATACAAAGCGCCTCCGTGGCTATCGGTACAATAACATTTTCCGCTTTTCCTTTGTTCCTTACTTTTTTTGAGCCTTTGGTTTTTCATGAAAAATTGCGCAAAAAAAATATTTTTAGTGCTTTTATTTTGCTAATTGGTGTAGGAATTACAATTCCCTCATTTTCGTTTGAAAATAAAATTACGATGGGTATTGTTTGGGGCCTTATATCTGCTTTATCCTATGCCATAATGTCACTTGCTAACCGTTACCTTTCGGGTCACTATGAGGCAAGGCTTATTTGCTTTTATGAACAAGGTACGGCTACAATCTTTTTACTTCCATCAATGTTTCTTATTCCTGCAAAATGGACTTTTCAAAGTTTTATGGGAGTTGCAGCTATCGGTCTTGTCTGCACGGCTGTTGCTCATTCCCTTTATGTAGCGGCACAAAAAAATGTAAAAGCGCAGACTGCCGGGATTATTTCCAGCATGGAAACAGTATACGGAATTTTATTTGCTTTCTTGTTTTTAAAAGAGGCCCCTGGCTTACGAGAAATAATTGGCGGTATTATTATTCTTGGGGTTGCTGTTTTTTCATCACTTACATCATCAAAAAATGATATTGTAGACGATTTATAATATAAAAAAATATTTTAAAATCAAATATGGACTTTACTGTTATGTAAACTATGAATTTTTATAAACAAAAAAGAGGTGTAACATAAATGTTATACCTCTTTTGTTTGGTAAATAAAAAAAGCCGCTTAAATAAGCGGCAAAAAATTTTAAAGCATTTTTTTCTTTTTTAATATGCGATATACAACAATGCAAATTATAAGTATAAGAAGACACACCATTTCAAAACCATAAGGAATATCCGCAAATGGCATAAGCATAGGGTCAAGGTTCATACCATAAATACCAGATACAACTGTAGGTATAGCCATTACAAGCGTAATTGAAGCAAGGAGCTTCATAACATTGTTAAGTCGGTTATTAATAACAGTAGAAATAAGGTCTCTGGCACCCATGATAATATTTCTGTAAATATTGGTCATTTCAATAGCCTGCCTGTTTTCGACTATAGCATCATCAAGTATTTCTTTGTCTTCAGGATACTGTTTTACTCTTTCATATCTTGTAAGTTTATCAAGCACAACCATATTTGAATTAAGAGATGTTGCGAAATATACAAGGTTAGATTCAAGTTCGTGTAAATCGATAAGGTCAGTATCTTCTGTGTCTTTGTTTATAGCACGACTTTCTATTTCTCCCCTTCTGCTGTCTATGTAACGAAGGCAAGTTTGGTATGAAAGGGCTGCATAGAATATAATCTGATAAACAAAGCGCAAAGGTTTTTTTGTGCTGAATTCTTTTACTGTTCCATTTATAAATCTGTCTATTACACTTGACTGTTCTGAACAAACTGTTATAATTGCACCTTTTGTTGAAATAATTATACCTAACGGTATAGTTGTATATGCATTTCTATTATTACGCACTTCTTTAGACGGAACGTCAATAAGAATAAGAGTATATCCGTCCTCAATCTGCAAACGTGAACTTTCTTCATCGTCGAGAGCGGCTCTTAAGTCTCTTGTGTCTATATCATATACACTTGCAATTTTTTCAATTTCTTCCGATGAGGGCGCAATAAGATTTATCCAAATTCCCTCTTCAAAGGTTTCTTTTTCAAAAATTATTGAGCTATCCGTCTTAAATATATTCATGTTTAACTCCTCCAACCTTTTGGATTTTCAGAAAAAACAAGAAAGAACTCTTTTAAGATACAAAATAAAGATATAAAGTGCGAATTTTTATTCAACAGAAATAATATAGTAATAAAGTGGCTGTCCACCATTACAAATTTCTACTTCGCAATCAGGGAAATTTTCTTCAATATAGTTTCCAATATCTTCTGCAGACTCATCTTTTGTATCAGCTCCGTAATATACAGAAATCATATCATTCTCATCTGTTATAATTTCATCTAATACGGCTTTAGTAACTTCTTGCAAGTCTTTTCCAGTTTTTGCAATTTTACTTCCTACCATAGCAAGAATATCATCTTTTTCTATTTTAATGTCATCAATAACAGTGTCTCTTACTGCAAAAGTAACCATAAGAGTTTTTATGTTTGAAAAAGCTTCTGTTGCATCAGAAACAGCCTGCTCTATATCATCGCCGCCTTCAAAATTAAGCATTGCTGATATTCCCTCAGGAATTGTTTTTGTAGGAATAACAAAAACTTTTTTGTCTGTAACAATTTCTGCTGCCTGGTTTGCGGCAAGTATAATATTTTTATTGTTAGGAAGAACAATTACGTTCTTAGCATTTATTTTTGACACAGCATTCAAAATATCTTCTGTACTTGGATTCATAGTCTGGCCGCCTTCTATAATTTTGTCGGCACCAAGGCTTTTGAATATTTCCACAAGACCACTTCCGGCACATACGGAAACAAAGCCAAACTCTTTTTCTTCGCCCATTTCTTCCTCTTCTTCTACAGAAGCCTCATTTTTTTCAATTTCTTCTTTCGAGAAATTAATTAAATGAGAATGTTGCTCTCTCATATTTTCAATCTTAAGTCCACTTAAACTTCCAATAGTCAAAGCTTTTTCGAGTACAGTACCTGGGTGGTCTGTATGAACATGGATTTTAATAATGTCTTCATTATTAACAGCAACTATAGAATCACCTATAGTTTCAAGGAAAGCTTTAAGCTCATTTACCATTTCGTCAGTGGAATTTTTAATATTTATGAAAAATTCTGTGCAGTATCCAAAAGTAATATCTTCAGGCGCAAGCTCCATTGCGGCTGCTGCACTTTCGTAAGTTTCTTTAGGTTTGTCAGAATCAAGACTTATTTCTCCTTTAACGCTTAAGCTTTCATAAGCGCCCTCAAGAATAAATATAAGTCCTTTTCCACCGGCATCAACAACACCTGCCTGTTTTAAAACAGGAAGCATATCCGGAGTTTTGGCAAGTACATCATTAGCATCTTTTATAACTGCTTTTAAAAACAATTCAAAATCTTCTAAATGTGCATGTTTTTCTGCACTTATTGCGATTCCTTTTGCAACTGTTAAAATAGTACCTTCTTTAGGCTTCATAACAGCTTTATAAGCAGTAATAACTGCTTTTTTAAAAGCTTCTGCAATATCTTTTGTATCAGCTTCTGTTTTTCCGTTTAATCCTTTTTGGAATCCTCTGTAAAGCTGGCTTAAAATAACACCGGAGTTACCTCTTGCACCTCTTAATGATCCATTTACAGAATGACTTGCCATTTCGCTTAAGTCGGAAGAATTACTTTTAAGACATTCTTTTGCAGCAGCCATTGCAGTAAGAGACATATTTGTACCGGTATCGCCGTCAGGAACAGGGAAAACGTTTAAAGAGTCAACAAGACCTTTATTTTCCTGAAGCTTGTTTGTACCCGCAATTATCATTTTTTTAAGTAACAAACCATCTATTTTTTTAATGCTCACTTTAAATTATCCTCCTCAAGCGTCGACTTTTACTCCTTCAATAAAAATATTAACTTTGTCGACTTTTAAATTTAACATACTTTCTAACTTATATTTTACAGTGTTAATAATATTTTCTGAAATAGCATAAATGTTAGTACCATAACCTACTATAATATGAAAATCTATATCAAGTTTATTTTCATTTATGCTTACTGTAATACCTTTTGTAAGGCTTTCTTTTTTAAGGAGCTGAACAATTCCGTCTTTTACATTTTTTGCCGCCATTCCAACAATTCCGTAGCATTCAAGAGCTGTCATACCTGCGATTCTTGCGATAACTTCGTTTTCTATACTGATTACGCCGATTTCGTTTTCAATCTTAACTGACATATTTTAACCTCCTGTAATATTTATTGTATTTGATATTAATAATTTATTAATTATTTACCTAAAAATAAAAACAATACATCACTTTATTATAACACCAAGTAAATAATTATTAAACCTCTATTTTAATAAAAAATTATTAATACTTTCTTTAATATTTATGAAAAACAGACACAAAATATTAGGTATTTTAAGATAACAAGACATTATAAAGTTTATAAACTAACTGTTTGTAAAGTGTCTTAATTTTTTATATTTCTTTTTTACAGCAAAGATATTGTGCCATAGGCACAATATCTTTAATTTATATTTTTAACATATTATAAATATCTCTTTTTGAAACACCTCTGTCTTTTGCAACAGCTTTCATAGCGTCTTTTTCCGACATTCCTTTTTCAAGATAAATTTTCAAATGCTCTTCTATGGGCATTTCTTTATAATTCTCTTCTTCTTCTGATTTTATTTCCTTAAAAGTTTTTGGTTCTATTAAGATTACAAATTCACCTTTTGGTAAATTTTCTCTATAATAAGAGATTAAATTCAAAAGAGAATCTTTTTTCACCTCTTCAAATTTCTTAGTTAACTCTCTTATGCAGGCAACATTTCTGTCACCCAAATATTTATAAAGCTCTTCCAAAGTTTCTTTTAGTCTATGAGGGGCCTCATACAAAATTATAGTTCTTGTTTCATTTTTAAGAGATTCTAAAATATTTTTTCTTTCTTTTTTATCTGTTGGCAAAAACGCCTCAAAAGCAAAGCGCCTTGTAGGAAGCCCTGAAATTACAAGCGCAGTAATACAAGCTACAGGTCCAGGAGAAGCTGTAACTTCTATTCCATATTCATAACAAAGTCTTACAAGGTCTTCTCCAGGGTCGGAAATCCCTGGCATTCCAGCATCTGTTACAAGACAGATGTTTTGACCTTCTTCTAGTTTTTGTATTATTTTTATACCAGCAGTACTTTTATTATGTTCATGGTAGCTTATCATAGGCTTTTCTATTCCGTAGTGGTTTAAAATTTTTACAGTTTGCCTTGTATCTTCGGCAGCTATAAGGTCACACTCTTTTAAGAGCCTAAGCGTACGCAAAGTAATATCCTCAAGATTGCCTATAGGCGTTCCACACAAATACAATGTTCCACTCATAGTAGCTTACCCTCAATTATAATAAATATCATAAGTTTCTTTTGTTATTTTACCATTATTATCATAAACTATAAGTGTTGGTAAAACCTTAAGATAAGGTTTTCCTCCTCTTACTGCCTCTATAAGCACAAGATTTGGTTCTTTATTTTCATAAGGCTGTACAAGTCTTATTTGTTTTGGTTCAAGTTTATTTTTTCTAAGTTCCGTAAAAATTTCCACAAGTCTTTGAGGGCGATGCACCATATAAAATCTGCCATGTGGTTTTAAAAGCTTTCCGGCAGATTCAGTAATTTCCGAAAGAGTACAAAGTACTTCATGTCTGGCTATTGTTTTTGGTGTAAATTCATTTTTAACACCGCTTTCTTTACTCATATAAGGCGGATTACATGTAATAACATCAAAAGTAGAAGGCTTGTACAATGATAAAAGATTTCTTACATCTCCTTGAACAATAGATATTTTATCCTGTAAATTATTATACAAAACAGATTGTTTAGCAAGTTCAACACTTTCCTTTTGTATATCAACACCGATAAAATATCTGCCCTCTGTTTTTGCCTCCATAAGAATAGGAATAACGCCTGTACCCGTTCCTATATCAAGTACAACCTCATTTTCATTTGCTTTTGCAAAATCTGAAAGTAATACAGCATCTATTCCAAAACAAAACATATCTGTATTTTGGTATATCTTATATCCATTTCTGTGTAAGTCATCAAGTCTTATATTAGCCATTCATCAATCACCCAACAATTCTTCTAATCCAACAGGAATTTCCTCAACCTTCTTTTGTTTTTTAGTTTTAATAACCTTTATGTCTTCAACTTTAAAATAATCAATTGTAGGCGGATCGTTTACATTCTTTCTTACAGCGGCTTTTACAGTTTGTGTTAAAACTGTTGTTGAAAGTATTTCACCAACACCCAAAGGTGTTTCTATTATATCTCCTACATTAGGTAAAGTTTTGTTTAATTCTTCATAAACGTCTTCTTCGTATTTAAGACAGCACATAAGCCTTCCGCACACACCCGATATTTTTGTAGGGTTTAAAGAAAGATTTTGTTCTTTTGCCATTTTTATGGAAACAGGATTAAAATCACCTAAAAATGTACTGCAGCAAAGAGGACGTCCACAAATTCCGATACCGTTTTGCATCTTAGCTTCATCACGAACACCAATCTGTCTTAATTCTATCCTTGTTTTGAAGACAGCCGCAAGGTCTTTTACAAGTTCTCTAAAGTCTACACGTCCGTCAGATGTAAAATAAAAAATAATTTTATTATGGTCAAATGTAAGCTCAACATCAATAAGCTTCATATCAAGAGCGTGTTTTTCGATTTTTTCAAGACAAATTGTAAAGGCTTCTACCTCTGTTTTTTTATTTTCCGCATGTGTATTTTTATCCTCTTCTGTTGCAACACGAAGGACTTTTTTAAGAGGAGAAACAATTTTTTCATCTTCTATAAATGTGTTGCCGAGGACAACATCTCCATACTCAACCCCTCTTGCAGTTTCAACTATAGCAAAATCACCTTTTTCAATTTTAAGCCCGTCCGGATCAAAATGATAAATTTTGCCCGCCTTTTTAAATCTTATTCCTACAACTTCTATCATAATTTAAAGCCGCAATCTTGCGGTCGCTCCTTTCAATTTTTATAAATATTAGTTTTATAGTGAATAGGTTTTTAATCCTTTAATTTTATAATCATATATTCTATAGCAAAAGTAAAGCTTACATTTTGCAAAAGTTTTTTATTTATATCCCATATTATATCAAGTTTTTGTAGTACAGAACTTATATCCTCGTTACCAGAAAATTTAATAATCTCATTTTTAATATCTTTTTGTATAATTAAATTTTCATCTTTAAATTTTAAATAAGTTAAAACATCTTTATACCAAAGATAAAATAAGTTTAAAAATTCGGAATTTTGTTTATACTTTTCAAAATTTTTAGCATATCCCACAGCAGAAGCAATATCAAGCTCATTAAGAGACAAAAGAAATGAATTTATTTCTTCTCTCATGGAATTAAATTCTTCAGACACTGCCGTTTTTACAGCAAATCCCAAAGAACCTCTTGCATAATCTGATAAAAAATCTGCTTTTTCTTTTGATACATTATGCTTTAAAATAAGAGTATTTAAAACGTCTTCTTTTTTAAGTTCTTTAAGACGAAAAACCATACACCTTGACAATACCGTAGGCAAAAGAGCATTTAAGTTATCGCATACAAGTATAATTACCACAAATTCCGGTGGCTCCTCAAGCGTTTTAAGAAGAGCATTCTGCG
>CALWSX010000119.1 GCA_944384285.1 uncultured Lachnospiraceae bacterium | reverse complement strand
ACCTACTGTATCAGTTAAAAATATTTTTGAACCCTGAGGTAAAATAACTTCTCTTGTTGTAACATCAAGAGTTGCAAACAACTTATCATAAGCTAAAACATCGGCATCTGCAAGTCTATTTAAAAGTGAGGATTTTCCTGCATTGGTATATCCCACCAAAGCAGCCACAGGAATATTTTTACGTTCTCTGTTTTTTCTTAAAAGGTCTCTATGTGTTTCTATTTCTTTTAAATTTCTTTTAAGTTCAGTTATTCTTTCATTTATATGACGTTTATCTGTTTCAAGTTTCTTTTCACCAGGACCTCTTGTACCTATACCTCCACCAAGTCTAGAAAGCGATTTACCTATTCCTGAAAGCCTTGAATATCTATATTTAAGCTGTGCAAGTTCAACTTGAATTTTACCTTCGCTTGAAATGGCACCTGCCGCAAATATATCAAGTATAAGCATGGTTCTATCCATTATTTTAACATCAATTATGTTTGATAAATTTTTCATTTGAACCATTGTAAGCTCATCATCGCAAATAATACCATTTGCGCCAAGTTCTTTAACCGCAAAGCTTAATTCTTCAACCTTTCCTTTTCCAAGATAAGTTGATGGATTAATTTTTTCTCTTTTTTGTATAACTCTTCCAACAGTAACAGCTCCGGCAGTTTTTGCAAGCTCTTCAAGTTCATCAAGAGACGCATCTACTCTGTCATAATCATCATCAAGCTGTACTCCGACAAGAATTACTTTTTCATCTACTTCTTTTATTTCATGTAATTGCGAATTTCTACTCATAATTTCTCCCAAATTTTATTTTAACCATTCTCCTTCAAAAGAAATCTCCGCTGGTCCTGTCATATAAACATGGTTATCCTTTTCGTCCCACTTAATATTTAATGTTCCGCCTAAAAGTTTAACATTTGTTTCTCTTTTACAAAGTCCTAAAATATTTAAAGCAACAACCGTTGCGCATGCACCAGTTCCACAAGCAAGAGTTTCTCCTGTTCCTCTTTCCCAAACCCTCATAAATACATTGTTTTCATCTATTATTTCCACAAATTCAACATTTATTTTGTTTGGGAACAAAGAATTTACTTCAACTTCACTTCCATATCCCTTAATGTCAAAATCAGAAACAGAATCTACTACTGTAACAGCATGAGGATTTCCCATTGAAACACAGGTAAAGTCAAAAACTCTGTCTTTAGATTTAACACTTAACTTTTGTGCTTCTTTTTCATCTTTTGCAATCACAGGAATTTTAGCAGGGTCTAAGATAGGTTCTCCCATATCAACTGTAACTGTTTCTACTTTGTTATCATTATTTGTATGGAGATTTAAGATTTTTACTCCTCCGAGTGTTTCAAGTGATACAACTTTTTTGTCAGTTAATCCCTTATCATATACATATTTCGCAACACAACGTGTTGCATTTCCACACATTTCCGCCTCAGAGCCATCATTATTAAACATTCTCATTCTAAAGTCGCATGTTTTTGAAGGCATAATAAGAACTATACCATCAGAACCTACTCCAAAATGACGTTCGCTCATATCTATTGCAAGTTTAACAGGATCTTTTATATCATATTCAAAACAATTAATGTAAATATAGTCATTCCCACAACCGTTCATTTTTGTAAATTTCATCTTTGTCCTCCCGCTAAAATATATTTTTATTTATTAAAATAGGCGGAAATACCGCCTACTAATTAACCAAAAAAGAAAAACTTTTTCTTTCTTTTAGGAGAATTTTTAAATTCTTCTCCTCCTCCTATATATTCGATATATCTACCAGTCCCTATAGCCACACAACTTTCAGCATCTTCAGCAACAAATGTATCTATAGATGTTTCTTCTTTTATAAGTTTATCCAAACCATAAAGAAGACTTCCTCCTCCGGTCATTACAATTCCTCTGTCAGAAATATCTGCTGCAAGTTCCGGTGGTGTTTTTTCAAGAACAGCGTGTGTTGCTGCAACTATAGCATAAACAGATTCTTGAAGTGCTTCTTGCATTTCTTCACTTGTAACCGTAATATTTTTAGGAAGGCCTGTAATTAAATTTCTTCCTCTTACGTCCATTTCTACAGGCATACTTCTCTTGTATGCTGTTCCAATATTTATTTTCAAATTTTCTGCTGTTCTTTCACCTATAAGAACATTATGTTTTTTTCTGATGTACTTTATAATCGCATCATCAAAATTGTCTCCGGCAACTTTAATGGATCTGCTTTCAACAATTCCGCCCAAAGAAATAACTGCAATATCAGTAGTTCCTCCACCAATATCAACAATCATATTTCCATTTGCTCTTTCAATATCAATTCCTGCTCCAACAGCTGCTGCAATAGGTTCTTCAATAATAAAAACTTTTCTTCCACCTGCATGTCTTGCGGCATCTTCCACAGCTTTTCTTTCAACACCAGTTACACTACTTGGAACACATACTGCAATAATTGGTTTTGCAAAAGAAGTTTTACCTATAGCTTTTTCTATAAAATATTTAAGCATTTTTTCCGTTACTTCATAATCAGAAATAACACCTTCTCTTAACGGCCTGATAGCAACAATATTTCCCGGAGTTCTTCCGAGCATTCTTCTTGCTTCTTCACCTACAGCGAGAATTGTATTTGTAGTTTTGTCTATGGCAACAACAGAAGGTTCTTTTATAACAACCCCCTGACCCTTAACATAAACAAGAACACTTGCTGTTCCAAGGTCGATGCCTATACACTCTCCAAAATTAAATATATTTCGCATAATATTTCTCCTTTAATACAAAACTTACAGTATATGTTAAAATACTACAGATTATTGTGTATATTTATGTATAGTATATACTATAGCAAAAAAAGGTACAAGTAAATTTATTAAAATTTAATATTATCTTAGATTATTAAAAACATCAATGTTTTTCTTATTATTTATAAAATCTAATTTACTTAAACATTATCTTCTTTTGGAAGTCTTAATTTTATAAGCATTACATATGCCACTATAGCCGCTATAAGCTCAGAAATTGGGAAAGAAACCCAAATTCCATTAGCCCCCCATTTAAAAGATAATATTATACCAAGAGGTATTGTAATAATAAATTGTCTTAATAAAGATACCGTTAAAGATCTTCCACCTTTTCCCAAAGCTTCAAATACACCTGAACATACAACCCCTACAGTTGAAATAATAAAACCACATCCAATTATCCTTAATGCCTCTGAGCCATATTTCATAAGACTTGGCTCTGCATCAAACGCAGAGAGAATAAGTTCTGGAAAAACAAGTGCTCCTATTGTTCCTATAAGCATAATACAAGCAATAATCGCTATGCTGTAATAAAATGTTTTCCAAACTCTTTTATACATTTTTGCCCCATAATTATAACTTACAATAGGTCTCATACCTTGAACAAGTCCGCTTGCCGGCATATAAATAAATGTTTGTAATTTGAAATATAACCCAAATACAGCCACATAAATTTCAGAAATTTTTGCAAGTACTCCATTTAAAATTGCAACAAGTACAGAAGGCATTGCAATCATAAGACTTGAAGGTATCCCTATTCCATATATACGTTTAATAATGGTTTTATCTATTTTCATATATTTTAAACTTATTTTTACCCCTATATCTTTTTTTAGATATACAATTATATAAAGTATAGTCGCAGCTATTTGACCAATAACTGTAGCAACAGCTGCACCTAGTACTCCCATAGCCGGAAAACCAAACCATCCAAAAATAAGAATAGGATCCAAAATAATATTTATAATACAACCACTTGCCATTAAAAACATTGTTGTTGTCATTTTCCCAACTGCCTGAAATATTTTTTCAAGAGTAATTTGAAGGAGATTTCCAAAAGAAACACAAAGTACAACATATGTATAATCACAAGCCCATTCAAATGTACGTCCTTCTTCTGTAAAAAGTCTTAAAAACGGTTTTGTAATAACAAGTCCAAAAATAATAAAAATTACACAATGAATAAGTGTAAGAAAAACCCCTAAAGAAGCCGCTTTATTAGCTTTAATATAATTTCCTTCCCCCATACTCATGGAAATAACTGAACTTATACCAACGCCAATACCAACAGATATTGAAAGTACAATGTTTTGTAAAGGAAAAGCAAGTGAAACAGCTGTTAAAGCATCTGTACCAAGTTTTGTTACCCAAATGCTGTCAACAATATTATAAAGAGATTGCATAAGCATTGATAAAACCATTGGTATGCCCATTGAAATAAGCAATTTTAAAACAGGCTTCTTTTTCATAAAATCCTGTTCCATAGTTTTCAACCCCTATCAAAATAATTAGTTTTTAACACAAAAATATAGTGCTTTCTCAAACTAACTTTGAAAAAACACCTTTTATATGATAGCATATTGTTTAAAAATTGTAAATATTTTAACTAATATCATATTTTAAATATTTTATACCTTTGTTTTTGTTAATTTTTTGCTTTTTATTGCTTTTAATAAAATGCAAAATTATAATTTTATTATATTTAAAATTAATTTTAAAAGGAGGTAAAAATATGGAAATAAAAAATGTTGTACTTATTGGCGGTGGAGTTTTAGGAAGTCAGATAGCTTTTCAGACAGCATATAAAGGATTTAATGTTACTATCTGGCTTAGAAGTGATGCATCTATTGAACGTGCAAAACCAAAACTTGAAAGATTACATAAAATTTATGTTTCTGAGCTCAATGATGCTAAAAATAAAAAAGGCCCATATAGTCCAGGTCTTTTACAAAATGGCAAAGAATATTCTAATGATGAAATTGATACATTTATTTCAAATGCAAATAAAGCTTTATCTGACATTAAACTTACAACAGACCTTGTAGATGCAGTTAAAGATGCGGATCTTATTATCGAAGCTCTTGCAGAAATACCTCAGGAAAAAATTGATTTTTATAAAAAACTTGCTCCTCTTCTTCCTGAGAAAACCATTATTGCAACAAACTCTTCTACCCTTTTGCCTTCAAAATTAGCAGAATTTACAGGAAGACCTGAGAAATTTCTTGCTTTACATTTTGCAAACAATATATGGAAACAAAATACAGCTGAAATTATGGGTCACCCTAATACAGATCCAAAATATTATGAAATTGTTGCAAAATTTGCTGAAGATATTTCAATGGTTCCTCTCAAACTTAAAAAGGAAAAAGACGGATATATTCTTAATTCAATGCTTGTTCCATTTTTAATGTCAGCACAAAGTCTTTGGGCAGAAGATATTGCAGATTATGAAACTATTGATAAAACATGGGTTATTGCAACAGGAGCTCCTATGGGACCATTCCAGATTTTAGACATAGTTGGTATTACAACAGCTTATAACATTTTAACAAATATACCAGCTGCATCAGACCCATCTACAACGTATGGAAAAATTGCTAAAAAATTAAAAGAAGAATTTATTGATACAGGAAAACTTGGTATTAATTCTGGAGAAGGATTTTATAAATATAAATAAAAAACTTATACATAACAACAAAAACCACTTGGTAAAAAATACTAAGTGGTTTTTATTATAAAAACTTTAACGCTTTTATTTATAAATATTTAATTAATATTTGTTGAATTTTCCTTTTTTATAATTTTTTCAAAAATTATTTTTATAATACAAATTATTATAATAACAGGCGCTGTATTTCCTATTGGAGTTACTATATTTAAAAATACTCTGTAAATTATAATACCAATTATCCAAATAACAATATTTGAATTATTTATTGGAATATCTGTATAGTCTTTTTTTAATATAAAATAATCAGAAATTAATATTGCAATCATAGGCGAAAATACAGAACCTATAAGATATAAAAATGATTCAAACTTATTTACAGGTATAAAAATTGCCATAACAACACCTATTACACAAACTAAAACACTTACCTTTTTCTCATTATATTTTTCAAAAATAGATTTAAAACTTACACCTGCTGAAAATGTATCAAGAAAAGTTGTAGTTACTGTAGAAAATACTATAACAAAAAGAGAAGAAACTCCAAGTCCAGCCAAAATCATAATCTTAGAAATATCACTTTCTGAAAATATAATTGCAGCCAAAAGACCTATGATATACATCCAACTGCTTGTAATAAAATATACAATACTACTTAAAACAGCGGCTTTTTCAGGCTTTTCAGCCTTTGATGTATAATCAGAAAAAAGTGGAAGCCATGAAATAGGCATTGCAACAGAAAGTTCAACAGCTGCTCCAAATGATATTGTATCTAAAAAATCTTTATCGTTTGATACATTTCCTGTTACGCATAATTTATATGTAAGACAAAGTGTAAGAATAAAAAGTAATGCCATTGCAATTATATTAATTTTGCTTAAATTCTTCATTCCTATGAATGTCCAAACTATAATAAGTACTCCGATTAATATACACCATATTACAGGACTTCCAAAATGAAAAATCTCATTTGCAGCATTTGCTCCATTCACTATCATTACGGCAGTCCAACCAACTAACTGAATTACATTTAATATAGCAAATAGTTTATATGCTTTATTTCCAAATGAAATTTTAACTGTCTCCATTGAAGCCTTTTCTGTCCTTGCCCCTACAAGTCCAGCTAAGAAAAACAAAATACATCCTATAAGATGCCCTAAAACTATTGCTAGTACCCCTTTTTTAAGCCCTAGAGGTGCAATCAAAATTCCTGTTAATATTTCTGCAATAGAAACTCCCGCACCAAACCAAATAAGTCCATTAGATAATAAAGTTGTTTTTTCGTTTTTCATATAATTTCCTCCTAAAAAAATAAAGAATACCTTATTGGGTATCCTTCGTAAGAAAAATTATATAGCAAAAAAAGACACACCTTGCCTTTTGATGCAAACCTTCATTTCTTCCTACGATGGCATTAACCATATCAGGTATAAGGGTCGAAGCTAAACTTCCTCTCAGCCTATAAAAGCTCCCCTGAATTACAAGTTACTTTATGAGTATATTTTTTTTACGATTTTTTGTCAATAATATATTTTTATATTTAATGTAAAATTTATAAATTAATATCCTATTATTTCTTTTGTTAAAATCCTAAAATTTTCTTAAATAACTTAATTTTTTTATAAAATATGCTATAATTCTATTAATATAAGAATTTACACTTATATTTTTAATTAAAGGAGGAATAAGTATGACTAAATTCAAGAAAAAATTTATGGGAATCCTTCTTAGCACAATGCTTGTTGCTACATCTATAACAGGTGTTTATGCTGAAAATCTCCCAGTTGAGACAAAAGCAATAAGCGTAAATGGCCAAGAAGTTACTATTCCTGAAGACTCTATTGAAGTACTTGGAGGTACAACTTATGTTTTACCACAAGCTGTAGCTACTCTCTTTTCAAAAGATGAAGCAAAATTAAACCTTGTAACAATTCCTTGTGTAAAATCCAATAATCAAAACTATTATAACCTTCGCGAAATAGCAAATCTTTATGGTTATGAAATTGGTTTTGATGCTACACAAAATCAAATATTATTATTTAATGTAGACAAACTTCTTGAAAACGTAGAATTCTCAATTTTTAACAAAGCAATGCTTTTAGGTCAGGATTACATTAAAGATGGCGGAAGTTACCAAACAGATGGTGTTTTCGGACTTGAAGCAACTGTAGGAAAAGATGAAGAAGCTATTAAATTTGGTTTTACTGGTGATATGACATCTTTATCTAATGCTGTAAAATCTGATTCTGTTATAAATGTTAAATTAAATCTTGAAGACGTATTAAAACTTTTATTAACACAAGCTCCTGTACCTGAAGAAAATGCTACTGAAACAACTGCTACAACAGAAACAAATGAAGAAATGCAAAAAATTAAAGAAGCTATTGATCTTCTTAAAAATACAAAAATTGAAATGAGAACTGATCTTGAAAAAGGTATTATTGCTTTTAAATCTAATGAATTAGCTAAAGTTCTTGATGGTCAACCAGATACATGGTATGCCCTTGACCTTAATTCATTATTCACTGTTGCTGGAACTGAAAACCTTTATTCAGAAATGTTAAAAATGTATGGTTCAAATCAGTCTATAGATTTTAAAGATATTGTTAAATCTATTGTTACATCAGTTCCTCTTGATTCAACTGTTAATGCAGAAACAAGACTTTTATTAGCTAATACTTACAGTGAATTATTATCAGATTCTTCATTTGTTGACCAGTACGGAAAATACACTTCTGAATATGTTGTTGAAGAATCAGGCATAAAAATGACAATGACATTTGTAATGCCTCATACTGGAGATAAAATTACAGGTCTTGATCTTGTATTCAAATTTGAACTTACAGAAGGCGACACACCTTCAGAAGTTATGAATTTTACAATTTCTCAGGATAAAGATCTTAATACAAAATCTGTTTTAACAGTAGATATTCCTGAAATTTTAAATGTAAAATTTAATTACGATGCTAAAGTTACTAAAACAGACAAACAGCCTGCAGGTGCTGCACTTGGTGTTGAAAATGTAATCATGATTACAGATGAACTTATAGGTACTACTGCTGCTGTAGTTCCTGCTGTTCCAGCTGCATAAATAAAATTTTAAGGGGCTTTTCAAGCCCCTTTTTTTATGTGACAATTTCTATTTGCTATGATATAATATTTTAGTACTAAATCAGGGAGGTATTTAAATGAGTAAATTTTCACGCCAAAATTTTTGGATATTATTAATATTTTTACTTGCAGGTGTAGTTTTGGGAGGATTTTTAGGAGAAATTTTAGGCCATAATCCTTCTTTTAGATTTTTAAATTATGGTAAAACATTTGGTTTTATAAAACCCTTTTTGATTGATTTAGGAATACTTAAAATTGAGTTTGGATTCTCTATAAAATTTACTATTGCCGGAATTATTGGTATTATTATTTCTTTTTTTGCTTACAAAAAATTTATTAGATAAAAAAGGTGATTAATTAATATGGAAAAAATATATCTTGCGTCTGCATCTCCAAGAAGAAAAGAACTTCTTTCTCAAATAAACTTAAATTTTGAAATTCTTGTTCCTGAAGTTAAAGAAATAAATGATAATACACTTGCACCAGAGGAAGTTGTGAAATTAAACTCTGAAATAAAAGCTTTAGCAGTTTCTAAACAAGTTGATAAAAACTCAATAATAATTGCAGCCGATACTATTGTTGTTTTTGATAATATAATTCTTGGAAAACCAAAAGATAAAAACGATGCTATACATACACTTAAGCTTCTTTCCGGAAAAAAACATAAAGTTATTACAGGGGTAACTTTAATATTTAATAATTTATCAAAAATAGAAACAAATTTTGTAGAGTCCTATGTATATTTTAAAAATATGACAAATGATGAAATTATGTATTATGTAGAATCGGGCGAACCTATGGATAAAGCAGGTTCCTATGGTATACAAGGACTTGGTGCTATATTTATTGAAAAAATCGAAGGAGATTATAATAATATAGTTGGCCTCCCTATTAGCCTTATTTATGATATTTTAAAAAAATATAATATTGATATTATAAAACATTAATGTTATTATATTTTCTGATAGTTTTTTAAAAAATGTTATTTCAGTGGAGATAAAAGTATGAGAATTAGAAAAAAAAATTGGACAGCAAACGAGCTTGAAACTAACAAACACATTGTTCATGAACCTACAGAATATAAATCTAAATGGCATGAATATTTTAAAAATGACAACCCTATTTACCTCGAAATAGGATGTGGAAAAGGCCGATTTATATCTGAAAATGCAAAGTTATACCCTAATATTAACTTTATTGGTCTTGAATTACAGTCTACTATTCTTGCTATTGCTGCAAGAAAAATCCCAGAAGAGGCTAATAATATTGCTCTTATAAGATATGATGCAAAAAATTTAGCTGATATTTTTGAAAAAGGTGAAATCAAAAGAATTTATCTTAATTTCTCAGACCCATGGCCAAAAAAGAAAAATGAAAAAAGACGTCTTACACATAAAAACTTTTTAGATTCTTATAAAAAATTATTTAATAATGAATGTGAAATTTTCTTTAAAACAGATAATAAAGGACTTTTTGAATTTTCTTTAAATGAATTTTGTAAAGAAGATTGGAAACTTTCAAATATTTCCTTAGACCTTCATAAAAGTGATTTTGAAGGCAACATTATGACAGAATACGAAGAAAAATTTTCAAGTTTAGATATGCCTATTTACAGACTTGAAGCTAGATATAAATTATAAAAAAACTATCCAACGAAAATCGTTGGATAGTTTTTTTAGCTTAATTGTTTTTCAAAAAACTTAACTGCAATTTGAATTATTTTTAAGTCAGAATCTGAAATTTTGTTCTGATTTGATAACATTATTAAAGATCCAAATATATCGCCTTCAGAAATTATAGGAGAAATAACTCCACATTTAGCCTCTTTAAATATCTCATCTGAAAGAATGTTCAAATAAGTTTTTTCATCATTAGAAAAAGTAATACTTTTTCTACCTTCTAAAAGAATCTCAAACTCTTTCTTTAAAGATATGTCTCTAAAATCTTTTTTCCCTAATCCAGAAGCACAGATTATTCTGTCTTTATCTGTTACTAATACAGTAAACCCAGTAACTTTATTAATAGCTTCTGTATATTCTTTTGCATATTCTTCTATATTCCCAAGAGGAGAATATTTTTTTAATATTATTTCACCTTCATTATTTGTAAAAATTTCTAAAGGGTCTCCTTCTCTTATTTTTAATGTTTTTCTTATTTCTTTTGGTACTACAATTCTTCCTAAGTCGTCTATTCTTCTGACGATGCCAGTTGCTTTCATAAAATCCTCCTTTAACAGAAAAACAGTTTCAGTAATTTATTTAACTGATTTTCAATATTTAAGACTTCTATGTAGATATTGTTAGCTTAATAAGGAGATTTTATTCTTAAAAATTACTATCTTTTAGAAATTTTAAAAATTAAATATTCTTTATGATTCTGAAATTTCAAGCCTTAATTTTTTTAATACACGTTTAAATTGTACTGTAAATAATGATGCTGTAAATATTACAGCCAAAAAGTCTGCAACTGGTTCCGCAACAAACACTGCCGTTGTTTTGTCGCCAAAAAATGGAAGCATAGGCATTATATAAATTAAAGGTATTAATATTACAATTTTTCTTAAAAGAGCCGCAATAAGAGAACTTTTTGCATTTCCTAAAGCTATAAAAGATTGCTGACAGGAAATCTGTATACCAAATACCCATGACATTCCCATATAAATTCTAAGAGCTCTTGATGTAAATTCCACAAGTTCCGGATCATTATTAAATATTAATACAAAAAGCTCTGGGAAAAGTTGTATTGATGTCCATAAAAGTACAGTATATACCAAAGATGAAATTAAAAGGAATTTAAACACTTCCTTCATTCTGTTTGGTTTTTTTGCCCCAAGATTATAGCTCATGATAGGCTGTGCCCCTTGTGAAAGTCCTAAAAGCGGAAGCATAGCAAACTGCATTACACTGGTAAGTATAGCCATAGCTCCTACAGCAAGGTCTCCTCCATATTTGAACAAAGAAGAATTAAAGCATACTGCTATCAAACTTTCTGTTGATTGCATTATGAATGGAGATATACCAAGTGCAAGACATGGAAGAAATATTTTAGGGGAAAGTTTTAAATATTTTTTTCGAATACGAATTGTGGTTTTCTTACCATTTAAGTATTTTAATACAAAAATCATTGAAACGCATTGAGATATAATTGTTGCTATTGCAGCACCTTTAACTCCCATATCAAATGCAAATATAAATACAGGGTCAAGAATAATATTTAATACTGCACCTATTACAACAGTAATCATACTTGTTTTAGAGTCACCTTGACAGGTAATAAATGCATTTAAACCAAGTGTAAAAAGAACAAAAGTTGTTCCTAATGTATATATAAGAATATAGTCCAACCCATATTGTAAAGTGTTTTCACTTGCGCCAAACATTAAAAGAAAATCTTTTGAAAAAACTTGAAATAAAATTGTGAGCACTACTGACATTATTATAAGGAGTGTAACACTATTTCCAAGTGTTTGTTCTGCTTTTTCTTTATCGTTCATTCCTAAATATATAGAGGCTCTAGGAGCAGCACCCATACTTACAAATGATGAAAATGCAGTAATTATCATAATAAGCGGAAAACATACCCCAACGCCCGTAAGAGCAAGTTTTCCTACTCCCTCAATATGACCAATATACATTCTATCAACAAGGTTATAAAGTAAATTTATTATTTGCGCTACAATTGCCGGAACTGATAATTTAAACAATAATTTTGACACTTTTTCCTTTCCAAGCGCATCTGTCTGGTTTTGCTGCATTTTCTACACCTCTTTTATTCATCTATATATCATATATCACTTTTAAGATATACGATATTTTTTTTATTTTGTTTCAAAAAAAATTAATATACACAGAAAAACGACAGACAGTAAATATTTACCGTCTGCCGCTTTATAAAAAAACCTTGTTTTGAGTGAGGTTCTTTTCAAAATTTAAATAATAATTTTATGAAATTGCAGGGTTTTTATCAAAATATTTTTTACTTGATTTTGATAAAGGTTCTCTGTTTTCATTATAGATTATTTCAGGTTTAGCTTTTTTGGTAATTACATCCTCTGTAATAATAATTTTTTCAATTGTGTCATCAGAAGGAGCGTCAAACATTACTCCATTCATGAATTCTTCAATAATTGAACGTAATCCCCTTGCTCCTGTTTTTCTTTCAACTGCAAGTCTTGCAATTGCTTTTAATGCTTCATCAGTAAATTCAAGAATTATATCATCAAGCTCGAAAAGATACTGATATTGTTTAATAATAGCATTTTTAGGCTCTGTAAGGATTTTGACAAGAGCATTTTCATCAAGATCTTGAAGTGCAACTGCAACAGGAAGTCTACCAATAAGTTCAGGTATAAGACCAAATTTCAAAAGGTCATGAGGCTGAAGATCCTTCATAAGTTCTGAAATAGTTTCTTTGTCTGAATTTGATTTAATAGTTGCACCAAAACCAATAACTTTTTCTCCGTGACGTTTTTCAATAATTTTTTCAAGTCCTACAAAGGCTCCACCACAGATGAAAAGAATATTAGATGTATCAATCTGTATAAATTCCTGATGTGGATGTTTTCTTCCACCCTGAGGAGGTACAGATGCAACAGTACCTTCAATCATTTTAAGAAGTGCCTGCTGGACACCTTCACCGCTAACATCTCTTGTGATTGATGGATTTTCAGATTTTCTTGTAATCTTATCGATTTCGTCAATGTATATAATTCCTTTTTGTGCTTTTTCTACATCATAATCAGCTGCCTGGATAAGTCTTAAAAGAATATTTTCTACGTCTTCACCAACATATCCGGCTTCTGTAAGAGAAGTAGCATCTGCAATAGCAAATGGTACATTTAACATTTTTGCAAGTGTCTGTGCAAGAAGTGTTTTACCAACACCAGTAGGTCCAACTACAAGGATATTACTTTTTTGTATTTCAAGCGCATCTCCTGAAGCTTTACCATCTTTTATAGCATCATTAACAGCAATTCTTTTATAATGATTATAAACAGCTACAGAAAGAGCTCTTTTTGCTGCGTCCTGACCAATTACATATTTATCTAAAAATTCTTTTATCTCTTTAGGTTTTGGAAGAGACTTTAATTCCGGCGCATTTTCGTCAGAATTATTTTCAAACTCATCATATATAATATTTGCACATAACTCTATACATTCATCACAAATATATACGTTTGGACCTGCGATAAGTTTTCTAACTTGTTCTTGTGTTTTACCGCAAAAAGAACATTTTATTTGTTTTTTATCTTCTTTTTTAGTAGCCACAATATCATCTCCTTCTATGCTTTCTCCTTAAAATATTTTAAGGGACGTTTGCAGCAGTGTTATTTATGCTCTGCGTGCATCAAATACCTTATCAATTAAACCATATTCAAGAGCTTCCTGAGATGTCATAAAGTTATCTCTTTCTGTATCCTGAACAATTTTATCATAAGGCTGGCCTGTGTTTTCAGCTAAAATTTCATTAAGTCTTTTCTTTATTCTAAGAATATTTTCAGCATGAATTCTAATATCAGTAGCCTGACCGCTAGCACCACCTGAAGGCTGATGAATCATAATTTCAGAATTAGGCAAAGCAAATCTTTTTCCTTTTGCACCACCGGCAAGTAAAAATGCTCCCATGCTTGCAGCTAATCCAAGACAGATAGTAGAAACATCTGGTTTAATAAACTGCATTGTATCATAAATAGCAAGACCATCTGTTACAGAACCACCCGGTGAATTAATATATAAAGAAATATCTTTATCCGGATCCTCTGCTTCAAGGAATAAAAGCTGAGATATAATTAAACTTGCAGTAGTACTATTTACTTCTTCGCCCAAAAAGATAATTCGATCTTTTAAAAGTCTCGAATAAATATCATAGGAGCGTTCGCCTCTGTTAGTTTGTTCTATTACCATTGGAACTAAACTCATAATAAAACCTCCTTTAAAATAAATAATTTATTTTATGGAACTGTTGTATACTAATTCTAATGCTTTTCTTGTAGCCAAATCAGATTTAACAGTTTCAATATCAATATTATCGAAAGATGAAACTATTCTTTCATAAGGAACATTATATTTTTCACTTAATTCTTTGTAATATTCATCAAGTTCCTCATCTGAAACAGTAATATTTTCAACTTTAGCGATTTCTTCAAGTACAAGTCTTGAATCTACATTCTGTTTTGCTGTCTGTCTGAAGTTTTCTCTTACAGATTCAGGTGTTCCACCCATGTATTTACAGTATGTTTCAACTGATAAACCTTGAGCTTTTAAGTTTCTTTCAAGATCCATCATTAATTCATCAATTCTGTTTTCATACATGATTTCAGGTACTTCCATTTCAGTATTCTCAATAATTGTTTCAATTATAGCTTTTTCTGCTTCATCTCTAAATGATTTTTCTTTCTCTTCAATCATTTTTTTCTGAAGATCGTCAACATAATCGTTTACATTGTCGAATTCTGAAATATCCTGTACATATTCATCTGTAAGTTTTGGAAGTTCTGTTCTTGCAATACGTTTAAGAAGAATGTTAAATACTGCTTCTTTACCCTGCATTTTTTCTTCGTGATAATCTTCAGGGAATGTAACAGTAATATCAAAGTTTTCACCGATTGAATGTCCGATAACCTGTTCTTCAAATCCAGGAATGAACTGTTTTGAACCAAGAACAAGGTGATAATCGTTAGCCTGACCACCATCGAAAGGAACACCATCAACTGTTCCTAAGTAGTTAATTTCAACTGTGTCGCCTTTTTCACAAGGTCTATCAGTAATTTCAACTGAACGAGCATTTTTAAGAAGTTCATTATTAACAGCTTCATGAATTTCTGCTTCTTCTATTGTCATAGGTGGTTTTACAAAGCCAAATTCTTTATATTTTCCAAGTTTAACTTCTGGTTTTACAAAAAATCTGATTTCAAATGTTACACCTTCATTTTTATCAACTTTTTTAACATCTACATCAGGTTTAGAAACAGGTTCAAGTTTAAGTTCTTCAATCGCTGCTGGATAAGCTTCTGCAAGTAAAATATTAAAAGCGTCCTGATAAAATACAGATTCGCCATAAGTAGCTTCAATTATTCTTCTTGTAGCTTTACCTTTTCTGAATCCAGGTATATTGAAATTTTTTCTTGATTTTAAGAAAGCTTTATTGATGCTTTCTTCAAAATTTTCTGCTGAACAATCAAAAGAAATAGTAACTTTTCCTTTTTCATTTCCAACTATTTGTGCATTTGTCATTGCGGTATTTCCTCCTTAGAATAAATTGCGTTTTTCATAATAATCAAAACAGAATACTTAAAAGAATTCTTTATTAATAATTAATAAAAAACGTCATCTATTTTGATTAAATAATAAACCATCTGTAAAAAGCTAACAAGTGTTTTTTGCACACATAAGCAAGAAAAATGTTTTTTGTAAAATCATTATGAAAATTATATATATTTTCATGCATTTGTAACAATAGACTCATATAATGCTTTTGACAAAATAATCAAAGGATATTATATCATATAGTAGTAATAAAATCTACTTAAATTTTCAATATATATAAAAGTTATTAACAAAATTATTATTAGTTGATAATTATTATCAATTAAATATTAACATATTTTTACATTTATTTCAAGTGTTTTTTTAAATTATCTAATATTTCATATGGTATTTTAAGATTTCCATGTCCAGAACCTAATGAGATTTTTGGTTTATTAGTTCCATGAAAATCACTTCCACCTGAATATAAAAGACTCAATTTATCTGCAATTTCTTTAACTTTAATAGATTGTTCTTCTGTATATGTTGAATATAATATTTCGATTGCATCAAGTCCAGAATTTTTAAGCCTGCTTGCCAACTCATATATACCATCATAATCAAGTTTATATAATGTTGGATGAGCAAGAACAGCAATTCCTCCAGCCCTATGGATAAGATCTATGGCCTTTTCTGAAAGATATGGTACTCTTTTAACATCAGCTGGCTTTCCTGAATGGAGATACACGTCAAATGCTTCTGAAATAGATGATACTATTCCTCTTTTATACAAAATATTTGCATAATGGCATTTTGTAACTATACTCCCCTTAGACTCTTTTCTTAACTCTTCTTCAGAAATATTAATACCTAAGTCTTTAAACTTTTGAATCATTTTTCTATTTCTGTCTTTTCTCAAAATACTTAGCTCTTTTATTTTTTCATTTAATTCATTGTTTTTATGGTCGAGAAATAACCCTACAATATGGACCTCTGCCGGAATACCTGCAGATGTGGAAAACTCAATACCACAAATTGTTTCAATATTGTTTTCTTTTCCATATTTATAAAATTCCTCATATCCACCAATATTATCATGGTCTGTAAGAGCTAGTGCTGAAAGATTTTTTTCTTTTGCAACTTTAATTATTTCTTCAGGCGTAAAAGTACCATCTGAAAATGTTGAATGTACGTGCAAATCAATAATTTTTTCCATAGAGTTTTTTCCTTTTCTACTATACTAAATATCATACACTTATTATATTAAATCACTTTTTATCAATATTTGCAACGAAAAAGACATATTCTATACTAAAAGATAAAATAAATTTATTATAAGGAGGAAAATTAATGAGTAAATTGAATATGGAAAAACGAGAACCAAACAATAAAAATATGTATTTATCTTTAGCAAAACCTTTGGTTATATCTTATATATTTACTATAACCATACTATTATTTATTTCAATTCTAACTACATACACAGATATTAAGGAAAATATTATAAGTATTATTATAATTATTTTACCTGCCGTTGCCTCTCTAATGTGCGGCTATGACTATTCAAAAATCACAAAAGAAAAAGGGCTAATATGTGGTGGGCTAGCAGGTTTAATGTATGCTGTAATTTATATAATAATCTCTTTAATCTTCAGTGCTCAATTGTTTTCCAAAAATAATATTATTATGATTATATCTGCAATATTAGGGGGTGCTATCGGAGGAGTTTTAGGAGTAAATAAAAAATAATTTTTAAACCTTTTAGAGTATTTCTCTCTAAAAGGTTTTTTTATGCAACAAAATTATTACTTTATTTTTTGTATATTTTAGTGTAAAATATATTTGCTGTTGTCTCTATTTTATTAATAATTTTACTCACAATACTTTTTATATATATTTTGTATTTAAAATATTATAATAAAACATTTATATAAATTGTTTTGTATATCAAATTTTATATTTATTTTAAAAATCTCTTTTGACATTATTGCCTTTAAGGAGGTTACTTATGAGTAAAAAAAATATATTTTGTATTTTTTTAATTTTTACATTATTGATTCTTGTATCATGTACAAATTCCAAGGAAACACAAAAAGTTTCTATCTCAAATTCTGTAGAAAATACTAATAATCTTGCGTATGTATCTGATATGGATACATCCGATATTGCAGAAATCAAGCTTCCTTTAATAAATGAATCTCTTTTAAATTACGATACCGTTTCTGAATTTAACATACAAACAAAAAAAATATATGATGAAATAAAAAATCTTTCAGCTGATTTTTATTTTTCTTCTGACTACAAATGGACTGTAAAAAATAATATTTTTTCATTATGTTTAAGATACAAATCAAAAAATATTCCTTACATATATAAAATTTTAAATATTGATATTTCAACAGGAAAAGAAATTTCACCTTCAGAACTATATACTTTAATGGGCTTTTCTTCATCAGAAGTAAGAAACTCCGTAAAAACTTTTTCAGAAGCAGTCATTTCTGCTTATGACAACAAAAAATATATTAAATCAAAAGATAATACGATTGAATTAGGATTTAAAAAATCCCTTATCTTATATGATACATGTTACTCTTCCGACCAACTCCAAACATATATAGATGATGAAGGACTTGTTATTATATTACCTGTATATAACATTGAACAAGAAGATAGCCCAAATTATTATCTTTTTAGACCTAGTAAAACTTCATATATCACAGCTTTAAATAAACCATGCGAAAATACACTTGCATCAGTAATTAACAATGTAACAAAAGAAGAAAAATCAAATGCAAATATTATAGACGACATTATTCTCCCAAAAATTTCATCAGAAGAAAATCACCCTACATTATTTGTAGCATTAAATGATAATACAAAAATTACAATTACATCTGGGACTACAAATGTTGAAACATTAAGCTATATTCCAACAAAAACTTTATTATCAAAAACTTTAAATCGAGGTGAATCCATATACGTTGAGGCACCAAGATCAGAAATAAAACCACCTGAAATATGTGTTACATTTGAGCAAAATGAAAATTTTTCGCAATATTTTATAACTTACAATAGTATGTTTGGAAATTTAAAAACTGAATACGTAATAAATAACCCTCTTAAACCTGATATTGATAGTTCTATGGCTGATCTTGCCGTTGCAAGAATTTTTTCAACTGGTGAAGAAAATAATTTTTATTTTACAGATGAAATTACTTATTGGAATTCCATAATTCTTGCTATATCTAAATATCATAGACCTGACGATGTTGAAAATGGTGAAATACTTATATCTGAAAGTGAACTAAAAAGATATGCAACTTCTCTCTTCCCAGACCAAAAAGAATTGTTGCCTTTAAATTTTGAAACAGGAATAAAATTAGGAATTACTTATAACGAAAAATCAAAAATATATTC
>CALWSX010000118.1 GCA_944384285.1 uncultured Lachnospiraceae bacterium | reverse complement strand
ATGTTCTTTTTCATTTTCAGCAGTTTTTAAGAATAATTCTGCAATTTGGTCATAACCTGCCTGTTTAGCAACAGATGCAAAATAAGTGTATTTGTTACGTGCTTGAGATTCACCAGCAAAAGCTGCCCATAAGTTCTTTTCTGTTTTTGTTCCTGCATATGGATTTTTACCTTTTTGTGGTTTTTCTTCTATTTTTTCAAAAACACTAGCTGGCTGTTTGCATAAAGGACATACAAAATCTTCAGGTAATGGCCCTTCGTGTACATAGCCGCAGACAGAGCATTTCCATTTTTCAGTAACTTCTTTTTTAAAGATATCACTTCTGTCTGTGTATGATGTATGAAGCATTTTTTCAGCCATTTCGCTTAAAGGTTTTCCGTAAAATTCTTCATAAACACGTTTGATATCAGGATTTTCGTGACTCTTTCTTATTGTCATTGCCTCATCTTTTGTATAAAGGCTCTTAATTCTTGATTTTCTAACTTCGTCTTTATCTTTTGTAAGGTCTTTAGGCTGACCGCCGCCACCGATACAACCGCCAGGACAAGTCATAACTTCTATAAAATGATAGTTCTTTTCTCCGTTTTTAACTAATTCTATTAATTTTCTGGCATTTGCAGTACCATAAACAACAGCAACATTAACGTTTAAATCACCTATTTTAACAGATGCTTCACGGATACCTTCATATCCTCTTACATTTGAAAGTTTTAAAAGGTCAAGAGGAGCTTTTTCGTTTGTAGCAAATTCGTAAGCTGTACGAAGAGCTGCTTCCATAACACCGCCTGTGTTCCCGAAAATAACGCCGGCGCCTGAAGCTTCTCCCATAAGATTATCGTAATCACTGTCCGGAAGTGAATTAAAGTCAATATTTTCTTCTTTTGCCCATTTAGCAAGTTCTCTTGTTGTGAATACGTGGTCCATATCTCTTAATGAATCATCACCATGATATTTTCCTGAAGCATTCATTTCTTCTCTTCTGATTTCAAATTTCTTTGCTGTACAAGGAGTTAAAGCGACATTAACAATTTTTTTAGGGTCAATTCCCATTTTTTTAGCAAAGTAAGTTTTAATAGTAGGACCCTGCATACCGATAGGGCTTTTTGAAGATGAAATATTATCAAGTATTTCAGGATAATATGTTTCTGCAAACTGAACCCATGCAGGACAGCAGCTTGTATACTGAGGCAATGGTCCTTTTCCTTTAGTAAGACGTTCTATAAGTTCGCTTGCTTCTTCTACAATAGTTAAGTCTGCGGCAAAGTTTGTATCTAATACATAATCTACGCCAAGTTTTCTTAATAAAGCAACCATTTTTCCCTGTACAAAACTTCCGTCAGGCATACCAAATTCTTCGCCTAAAGATGCACGTACAGAAGGGGAGGTACTTACAATAACAATTTTATCAGGGTTATTTATAGCATTTTTTATGTCTTGATATTCATATCGTTCAATAATACTGTCTACAGGGCAAACGTTAGCACATTGTCCACAGTTAATACATACGGCTCTGTTTCCTGTTTGTGAAAAATCGTATGTTCCATGCACACCAATATCTTTTGTACAGACGTCTTTACACATACCACATTTGACGCATTTTTCTTCAATTCTCATAATACTTACATTGTCTTTTTCGATTGGAACACGTACATTTAAAGGTAAATGAGTCATATAATTTCTCCTTTTATATTAGTTATAGTTTATAAGACAAAAAAATTAATAGCTTGTGTATATTTTATCACAGTTTTTTTCAAAAATCAAATATAAATAATAACAATAATTAATTAATAATAATTTTTGACATTTTTTATAAAATTTATATTTAAAAACATTTTTGTCAGAAATGTTTATAAATTATTAAAATAAAAAAGGAACCTCTAAAGGTTCCTTTAAAATTTAATACATTTAAAAATTACATTAATTTTCTAAATAAGTCTTTTAAATCTTCAACAGAAGTATCTTTTGGATTTCCAGGACGGCATGCGTCTGCATAAGCGGATTCTGAGAGGAATTGTAACTGTTCTTCTTTTAATGCTTCTAATTTTGTAGGAATTCCTACATCTATAGATAACTGTCTTACAGCATCTATTGCTGCTTTTCTGTATTCATCTTGTGTCATGTCGTCTACATTTTTTACACCCATAACTCTTGCGATTTCTCTGTATTTTTCACCTGTACATTCTTTGTTGTATTCCATAACGATTGGAAGCATCATAGCACAGGCAACCCCATGAGGAGTATCGTATACAGCGCCTAATGTATGAGCCATAGAGTGGGCTATACCAAGACCAACATTAGAAAATCCCATACCTGCAATATATTGTGCAAGAGCCATTCCGTCTCTTCCTTCTTTTTCACCTGCTACAGCGCCGCGTAATGATTTTGAGATAATTTCAATAGCTTTTAAATGGAACATATCTGTCATTTCCCATGCACCTTTTGTGATATAACCTTCGATAGCATGAGTTAAAGCGTCCATACCTGTAGCTGCTGTTAATGATTTTGGCATAGTTGCCATCATATCTGGGTCAACAACTGCAACAATAGGCATATCGTGTGGATCTACACATACAAATTTTCTTTTTCTTTCTACATCAGTAATAACATAGTTTATAGTTACTTCTGCTGCTGTTCCGGCTGTTGTAGGTACAGCAATAATAGGAACACAAGGTTTTTTAGTAGGAGCAACGCCTTCCAAGCTTCTTACATCTTCGAACTCAGGATTTGTAATTATAATTCCTATTGCTTTTGCAGCGTCCATAGAAGAACCTCCGCCAACAGCAATAATATAATCAGCTTTAGCCGCTTTAAAAGCAGAAACTCCGTCTTTTACATTTTCTATTGTTGGGTTAGGCTTAATATCTGAAAATACTTCATATTCTAAATTTGCGTCATCTAATAATTTTGTAACTTTTGTTGTTACATTATATTTAATTAATTCCGGGTCAGTACATACAAAGGCTTTTTTAAATCCTCTGGCTTTAGCTTCTGTAATAATTTCAGAAATAGCGCCAGCACCATGATAAGATGTTTCGTTTAACATAATTCTATTTGCCATATTTATCGACTCCTTTACAATCATGTATACTATGTTTATATTTTAACAATCTATTTTCATAAAATAAAGTTACAAATGTGGTAAAATGTAACTTTTGTACTGTATTATTAAATTAATTTATTTTTGAAATTATTTCTTTTATGTCTTCAGGCATAGCATCTATTAGTAATTTTGCAATATATTCAGAAGATATTGTTTCTTTGGAAAAAAGGGAACGTTTAATCATATAAACAAATGAACAACAATACATTTCTAATAATAAAATCTGATTTTTTGATAGAGTAATTTTTGCTTTTTCTTCTATTAGAGTTGTATAAAATTTGACCATAAATTCAAAAGCATGGTATTTAAGGCAATTAGTTTCTTCTAAACGAAAAGAAGATTTAAAAAAGGTTTTTTCTTTTTGAATAAAGTCATATTTTTTAACAAGACATTCATAAAAAGATTTGTTGTTTCCTAATTGTTCAAATGCACTTAATATTGTTTTTTCAAAATACCAGTTAATTAAATCATATTTATCTTGAAAATGTCTGTAAAAAGTTTGTCTTGTTGTTCCGCATTGGGTGACAATATCTTTTACAGTAATTTTATCCAAAGGTGTTTTTTTCATACATTTTTTTATGGCATCTATAAGGTTATATTTCATTTGTTCGGATTTGTTTTCGGAAATAAACATAAAATTTTCCCCTTGTTACTAAACTAAAAATTATATTTATATGGATATATTTTGTTTTATAAACTCTGCATATTTGTAGAAACCGTCTTCGTCACTTTGTGGATAAACGTAATTAAAATATTTTGATACCGTAAGAGCAGTTTTATGAAATAATTTACAAGATGTGTAAATTGCATTCCAAAAATTTTCAAAATTCCCGTCTGTATATGTATTTTTGTATTCTAAATAAAATTCTTCGGGAAGATATTTTTTAAAATATTTGTTAAGCTTGCCGGAAGAAACTGAAAAATTTGTAATTATACCAATGTGCCATGAAAGCATAAGCTCAAGCATATTTCGTACAAGGGTATTATAGGTAGTCATTGCAAAGGGAAGTTCGTCTCTCGCAATACCTTTTATTACATCACACATACACCAAAAAAATTCATTACAACATCCATTGAAATTTTTTTCTGTAGGCTTTTTTATAAAGAAATCTTCATCTGTGGGATTGGGTAAATTAGGTATACAGCCTATTTTATCCAAAAGGGGAATGAAGAGTTTGTTTCTGTTGGTTCCTTTTTTGAAAGCTTCTAATGTTTCTATTCCTATATCTATTCTGTTGCCATCATCAAATAATAGTAACCATGAATAACTTTGGTCATAATTTTTACGAATTCCAAAACGGTCTCCATAGGAATAGTCATAATCTTGCTCCTGTTTTAAAATTATGTTTCCAAAAACATTAAGCCAATCTGTATTTTCCATAAAACTTTTTGTTTCTGTAACAACATACATAATATCAAAGTCTCTGTAAATATCTTCAGGGGCATTTTTATTTGTCCTGGAACCTTTAAGGTATACAGCTAAAACTCTGTTGTCAGATTTAGCAGTATTAATTATTAAGTTAAACATTTCAGCATCACTACGCAAAAATAACACCCCTTTAATTTTAATTTGTTAGCTTTATTGTATCATAAAATATAAAAAGACGTTAAAAAAAAATTATGTTAATTAAAAAAGATCAAATACTTTTAAGCATCTGATCTTAATTTATTATAAAAATTTAATCTAAAATTTTACCATCAATAGAAATTGTTACAACTTGCCAAGGAATAAATTTTTCACTGTTTAAAAGAGCTTTTTTTACAGCGTTTTCAATACCTCCACAACAAGGTACTTCCATTCTTACAACGGTTACGCTTTTAATATTATTGTTTTTTATTATTTCTGTAAGTTTTTCACTGTAATCACAGTTATCTAGTTTTGGACACCCTATTAAAGTTATTTTCCCTTTCATAAATTCATTATGCATATTTGCATATGCAAATGCCGTGCAGTCTGCCGCAATAAGGAGTTTTGCATTTTCAAAATAAGGAGCATTAATAGGTGCAAGTTTTATTTGGCAAGGCCACTGGGAAAGCTCAGATTGAAGTTTTGGGGATTCGTTTATACTAGAATTCTTTTTAGTATTTAACAAACGGGTTTGACTTCCAGGACAGCCTGTATGTTTAGATTCATTATTTAAATTTTTGTTTTCCATAACTGCTTTTTCATTATAAGGCAAAGCTTCACGTTCAACAAAAGAAATAGCATTAGTCGGACAGGTAGGAAGGCAGTCTCCAAGACCGTCACAATAATCATCTCTCAATAATTTTGCTTTACCATCTATAATTCCTATAGCACCTTCATGACAGGCATTTACGCATACTCCGCACCCATTACATTTTTCTTCATTTATGTGAATGATTTTTCTGATCATAAAAATTCTCCTTTCAAGTGATATTGAATTTATGAATGTAGTATACTATAATTCAGCATGAAAGTCTGTTGTTATAACAACATAAATAATAAATATTGTTTAAAGTATTTAGTAGTAATTAAAATGTTTGAGAATAATTAAATAAAACCTTAAGTAATATTACTTAAGGTTTTATTTTTATTTGTTTAAAATATCCTCTATGCTAGGACAAGAATAATATCCATTTTTTGATTCCTTTTTCTTATATTTAATAGCATGGCTAGGGCATTTGTTTATACAGCCCAAACAAAACATACATTTGTTTTCAAAATGGATAACTCCGTTTTTTAATGAGATGTTGTTGACAGGGCATTCATTTATACACTTTTGACATTTTATACAGTTATCAGATACTGAAAAAGAAGTAGAACCAAGCATAAAGTGGTTAAATCCTTTATTTACTGGACCTGATAAAATTTTTCCCGTTATTTTATTTTTATTTTTAGGTAACGGTTTATTATTCTTTATATATAAAGCAATTTTTTTAATAACAGGAATTGATTTTTTTATTATTTCAATAGATTGTTCTTTTGTAGGAATGGTTGATCCTACTAAATAGTTATTAGGCATGCATAAAGCTTTAAAACCTAAAAATTCCATATTTTTTTCTTTTATTATATTTTCAATATATTTATCAGCATTTCCAAAAGATCCTCCCATTGTAGCTACTATATAAATTTTTTTGTTTCCAGAAAAAGATGCTTTTTTTAAAAAAGCTTCAATTTTTTTAGGCAGTCTCCACGCATAAACAGGGGAAACCAAAACAAAAGGAGCTTCTGAATAAAATTCTAATTTCTTTTTATTTTTTAAAATATCATTAATGGATACAATATTGTCTATTAATTCTTTTTCTAAAATTTCTGCTACTAATTTGCTGTTACCTGTACCTGTAAAATAAAAAATCATTTTAAATCCCCCTTTAGAGAATATGTTTATAAAAATATTTAGTTTAAATTTAATGAAATATATTTATTATTATATCACATACTTGTTTTTTTAGAGATAAGAACTATATATTTTTATATAAAAGCTGTATATGACTATAAACTGATAGATATATATGCTATAATAAAATAGTAAATTTTAGAAAGGAGTGAATAATGATGGCTTTTAATATGCCAATATATTCTCCACCGGATTTTTCCTGTAAAGAGCTTTTAAATGCTCCTGATGCAGAGTATAAACTAGTAGAGAAAGATGGTATTGCACCTGATTATTACCATAGTACATCAATTTTTCCTGAATATGTAAAAATTAATGGCAAATGGGAATTAGCAAAAGAAAGTCGAATGGATTCCTGTATTGTTTTAAAAGATGACGGAGAGCTTGCTGTAATTGAAAGTCGATATTTAAAAAAAGGTGATAAAGTAATTATAGGAAGAACAGAAAATGGGGAAGAAGGAATTTACCTTCATAACGCCGGATTTAAAGATGCTTTAAAATATATTGAAGACCAGTTTGTATTTCGACAGGGAAGAAGCCGTGAAACATCTTATGCAAGAGATTATGACAGACTTATGGATCTTCTTCGTTATGAAAAGGAAAATAACGGTAAAGTAATATGGGTTATGGGACCTGCATTTACTTTTGATGCTGATGCAAGAAGAGCTATGCAGGGAATGATTGAAAATGGCTATGTTCAAGGGGTTTTGGCGGGTAATGCTTTGGCGGTACATGATTTAGAAGGAGCTTTGTTCCATACTGCACTTGGACAGGATATTTATACCCAAAAATCCCATCCAAACGGTCATTATAATCATCTTGATGTAATTAATAAAGTTAGAGAATGCGGTTCTATCCCTAATTTTATTGAAAAATATAATATTGATAATGGGATTATATATAGTTGTGTAAAAAATAATATACCATTTGTACTTGCAGGTTCCATAAGAGATGATGGACCTTTGCCTGAAGTTTATGGAAATGCCTATGAGGCTGCTTCTGCTATGCGTGATATTATTAAGGAGAGTACAACTGTAATTTGTATGGCCACTATGCTCCATACAATAGCTACAGGAAATATGACTCCTTCTTTCCGTGTTATGAAAGATGGAAATATTCGTCCGGTGTTTTTTTATGCAGTAGACGCCGATGAATTTGTAGTAAATAAATTACATGACAGAGGAAGTCTTTCTGTTACATCAATAGTAACAAATGTACAGGATTTTATAACAATAATAGCAAAAGGTCTTGATGTTTGGGATACATATAAATAAATTAGAATATTTTTAAACTTTTGGATTTTATTTAATGTATTAACCTAAAGTTTATATTATTAAAGGCTGTAAAATTTTATAGCCTTTAATTTTTTATTGTATAGCATTAGATATCAATTTCTACAATAATGAGAAAGAAAGGATACGTTATGATAATAAGAGAGGTTAAAGATAATAAAAAACAATATCTTTCATTATTGCTTTTAGCTGATGAGCAGGAAGATATGATAGACCGCTATATAGAAAGAGGGACAATGTATATATTGGAAGATAATGGTGTAAAAAGTCAATGTATTGTTACAGATGAGGGGAATGGTATTCTTGAAATTAAAAATATAGCAATATATCCGGATTTTCAAAAAAAAGGATATGGGAAGGCGCTTATTGAATTTATAGCAAATAAATTTAAAGGAGAATATTCTATATTGCAAGTGGGAACAGGAGATGTTCCTTCAACTATATCGTTTTACGAAAAATGTGGATTTAATCGATCACATGTTATTAAAAATTTTTTTGTTGATAATTATAATCATCCTATATATGAAAATGATATACAGCTTGTAGATATGATTTATTTACAAAGAAGAATATAATTTTTATATAAAAAAGCCGAAATCTTTTTTAATAAAGAATTTCGGCTTTTTTTACGTCCCCGACGGGATTCGAACCCACGACCTTTCGCTTAGGAGGCGAACGCTCTATCCAGCTGAGCTACGGAGACATATTATAAAAAACGGAAAACGGATATCCCGTTTTCCGTATTTATCAAATTAATCCTGTACGTATGGCATTAAAGCAACGTGTCTTGCTCTTTTAATAGCAGTTGTTAATGCTCTCTGATGTTTAGCACAGTTTCCTGTAATTCTTCTTGGAAGAATTTTTCCTCTTTCAGAAACGTATCTTCTTAATTTGCTTACATCTTTGTAATCGATCTGTGTAACTTTATCAGCACAGCACTGACATACACGTTTTTTTCTACGACCACGTTTTTTGTTAATCATGTGCATTAAACCTCCTTATAGATTTTTGGACAATTAATTAGAAAGGTAAGTCTTCGTCTTCAATACTTTCATCAATAGGGTAAAAACCATTTTCAACAGCTTTTGACTGAGGAGCTGGAGCAGGTTTTGGTTCTGATGATGATTTTGAAGATTCGAAAGCAGTTTTGCTTTCAGCAAAGTAATGTTCTTCAACAATTACTTCTGTAGTATAACGTTTTTTACCTTCCTGATCGTCCCAAGAACGAACTTGTAATCTTCCTACTATAGAAATAAGTAAACCTTTTTTTAAATATTTTTCAGCGAATTCACCAACTTTACCAAAAGCGACACAGTTAATAAAATCTGCATCAGGTTCACCTTCACGTTTAAAACGGCGGTTAACCGCTAAGGTATAGTTAGCAACTGCAACAGGTGCAGCGCCGGATGAATAACGTACTTCAGGGTCTCTGGTGAGACGTCCCATTAAAATAACCTTATTCACAAAAACACCTCCAATTACGCATCTTTACGAATTATAAGGTAACGGAGAACTTTTTCCATAATACGAATACGGCTTTCGATTTCAGCAGGAGCTGTACTTTCTGCATCAAAAGAAATGAAGCTGAAGTAACCTTCTGTTGTTTTCTGAATTTCGTAAGCAAGTTTTCTTTTGCCCCAATCATCGATTTTTTCGATTGTGCCACCAAATCTTTCGATAAGGTCCTGAACTTTTTTCATTTCAGCCGCTCTTGATTCTTCGTCAAGTGTTGGGTTTAATACTACTGCTAATTCATATTTGTTCATCTAACACACCTCCTTTTGGACTTATGGCCCTTTACATAACATAAAGAGCAAGGAATTTCACTACAATTTAGAATTGTACCATACATTATAATTATAATCAAGACTTATTTTTTTATAATTAAAAAACTAAGCTTATTTTTTAAAAATAAAATTTTTACATTATATATATGAAATTTTACACAATATATTCTGTTTGTAAATGAGTAAAAACACAATATTATAGTTAAATTTATGAAAATTTTACTTTTTGAAAAAAGTTTTAAATTGTTATTGACATAGTAAAAAGTTTATGATACTATATTTTAGCGGCTGACAAGAAGTCGAAAAAAATAATATTTGGGGGTTTAGCTCAGTTGGGAGAGCACCTGCCTTGCAAGCAGGGGGTCGCGAGTTCGAATCTCGCAATCTCCATTTAGTCGGTATGGATATGCCGACATTGTACCTTGAAAACTGAACATAGAG
>CALWSX010000117.1 GCA_944384285.1 uncultured Lachnospiraceae bacterium | reverse complement strand
AATAGTTGTAAATGTCTCCCCCTTAATAAATTTATATCAATAATCATATCATTTATCTATACATATACATAACAAACACATAAAAAACCTTTATAGTAATATTTAAAAACTATAAAGGTTTTATTTTTTTATTTTTCTTTATATTTCTATTTCAAAAGTTTCAAAATAAATTTTATTTTCAAGATTATTATCTATACAATTATTATTAATTGTTAATAATCCATATGTAGGATTTACAGTGGATCTTGGTTTTGAAATACTTCCTGGATTACAAAAATGTATATTTTCATATATTTCATAATATGGCGCATGTGTATGTCCAAAAAATATAATTTCAGCATTTTCTTCAAGAGCTGTGTAATAAAGTTTATCTATTCCATAATAAACTTTTTCTTTATTTCCATGAACAAGAACCATTCTTGTATTATATTTTTCGACAACAAGTTTTTCAGGCGAATTGGAATATCTATCATTGTTTCCCTTTACATAAAAAAACCTTAATTACGGAAATTTTTTTTGTAATTCTTTGGCATCTTCATCATGATCTCCAAGATGAAAAACAAATTCTATTTCATTTTTGTGTTTTTTTATTGATTTTTCTGCATAATACAAGTCGCCATGAGTGTCACTTATAACTAATATTTTCATTATATACCAATCTCCATCAGTTTTTTCTTCATAAGTCTTAAAGCATTGCCCCTATGACTAATTTTATTTTTTTCTTCAAGAGATAATTCTGCCGTACTTTTATTTAATTCAGGAACAAAGAATATAGGATCATATCCAAAGCCATTTTCCCCTTTTGATTCATAACCAATAATTCCCTCTATCGTCCCCCTTGCGGTTATAACATCGCCGTTTGGAAGTACCGCAGCAATAACGCTAACAAATCTTGCAGTTCTCTTTTCGTATGGAACATCTTTTAACATTTCAATTATTTTTGCATTTTTAACTTCATAAGAAGTATCCTCACCCATAAATCTTGAAGAATATACTCCCGGTTTTTTATCTAAAGCATCAATTTCTAAACCGGAATCGTCAGCAAGAACTATTTCATCACAATATTTTTTTAATTCTTTTGCTTTAATAATAGCATTTTCTTCAAAAGTTGTACCTGTTTCTTCAATATCAATATTTACACCTATTTCTTCCATTGATACAACTTCTACGTTTTCTGACTTAAATATTTCGTTAATTTCTCGTATTTTTCCTTTGTTTTTAGTTGCAAAAACAACTTTTTTCATTAAGCATTACCACCTGTCATATATTGTAAAATCATACCCTTCCGGAAAATTTGTTTCTTCTCCATCTGTATATATAATTATACTTCTAATTTCAGGAATTGAATAGAGTGTTTTTACAATTTGGGAAACAAAACTTTTTTGTTTAAAATTTCCCGCACAATTTTCTGCCTCATGTGAAAAATTTAAAATAATTTTTCCATCTTCATAAAACAACCATATAAGTTTTGTACCTTCTGGCACAGAAGTTAAATTATCATTGTCATTTTCCAAAAGTTTATTAATTAAATACTGGGCTTTTGCCTCTGTTTCTGAAAAATAAAAATCATATTCTTCAATATAATGTTCTGTATAAGATGAATCTTTATAAAAATAAACCTGGCCTGTCCCTTTTTGTGACGATAAAATCATTGTAGAAACTATTGCAGAACATATAAAATTTTTCAATAAAAAAACCCCCTTCTCTACTTCAAAATTTTAGAAGTAAAGAAGAGAGTTTTCAACTTAATTTAAATACAAAATAGTTTCATAAATCGCCTTTTTAATTAATACTTATCTATAATCTGTATTATTAAAAGCATATAAAATAGAATCTACAATAGCATTTGCAATTTTTTCTTGGTATGCATCTGTTGCAAGACGAGAAGCTTCATCTACATTACTGAAAAATCCACATTCTATAAGTATTGCAGGAACTTTAGTCTGATTTAATACTATAAGAGCAGGATCATTTTTAGAACCTCTGTTTGTTGCTCCTGTATAATTAATCAAATTATTAAGAGTAATTTGTGCAAGTTCTTTACTAGTAAGTTTTCCAGAAACTTCATTACTGTGCGGTGTATAGAAAACTTCTATTCCGTTTGCTGATGTAGCGTCTGCGTAGTTATGGTGTATTGATACAAATAAATCTGCAGTGTCATTTGCTAAAGATGCTCTTAATGAATTTTGCATATAAGTATCACCTGTTCTTGTAGAATATACTTTTATATCACTATAAGCAGAAAGTTTATTCATAACTTTTTTAGCAATAATTAAGTTTTGTGTTTTTTCTACAAGACCATTTCCTGATGTGCCTGGATCATAATCTCCATGGCCAGCATCAATAACAACTACTTTATCATATACATCTCTTGGAGAAACAGCTTTAATGTAAATATTATTTTTATCTTCTGTAATTTTATATTCATAAACCTTATTTTCGTTTACAGTTATAGAAGTTTTACCTCCGCTTGTAGCTACAACTATACTTGAAAAATAAGTAGAATTTGGACTTAATGTTCCATAACCATATACGCTTGTATAATCTTTCGGTAAAGTAAATTTATACTGTTTTGAAATATAGTTATCTTGTTTTGAAATATCAGAAGCAGATATATTGTTATCTTTTTTAAGAATTATTATATCATTATTAACACTTATATTAGTAACGGTGTTTTTATAAAATTTTATAATTAAATTATTTCCTGTTCTGCTAACTTCATAATCAGAACCACTTGGTAATTCAAATGTTATTCTTGTTGTTGAAGAATCAAACTGACCCGTTCTTATATCAGTAAGTACATTACAATTTGATGTACTATATGAATCATCTAGATTTGAAGTAGAATTAGGAATATCCACAACTACCCTATTTGGAGAACTTAAAGTAAAATCTGAATATGCAAGAGGAGAACTTCCTGTAATTGTAACTTCATCATATCCGCTTGTTCCATTAACTT
>CALWSX010000116.1 GCA_944384285.1 uncultured Lachnospiraceae bacterium | reverse complement strand
AGGTGCTATTGAATATGTACCTGTTGCAAGGGTAACCAATATTGCAAATACTATTGAAGACCTTAAAAAACAAGGAGTTTTTGTTGCTTGTACAGATTTTGATGGAGAGGATTATTTTACAGCAACTCTTGATGGACCTATAGCTATTGTAATCGGAAGTGAAGGAAATGGAGTAAAACGTCTTGTAAAAGAAAAATGTGACTTTACTATTTCTATCCCTATGTATGGTAAAATTTCATCTTTAAATGCATCTGTTGCTGCCGGACTTATTATGTACGAAGTTGTAAGACAAAGAATATTCAAATGATAAGGGGTGGGAGATGTGAATGTGTTTTTGCTTGTTGACGGGTATAATATTATAAATGCCTGGAGCGACCTTAGAGAAATTTCCCAAACCAATTTTGATAATGCAAGAACGAAACTTATTGAAAAACTTGCAAATTATCAAGGATTTAAAAAAGTAACAGTTATTCTTGTTTTTGATGCTTATCTTGTAAAGGGTGGATCAAGAAGTGTTGTGAAACAAAACGGTTTGTCTATCGTATATACAAAAGAGGCAGAAACAGCGGATAATTACATTGAAAAAATTACAAAAAATATGCCTAAAAAATATAGGGTTATTGTTGCAACGTCAGATGCTCTTGAACAACTTATTGTTATGGGGTATGGGGCCGAAAGAATGACTCCAAAAGAATTGAAGGAAGAAATAGAACTTACAGAAAAGTCTATTTCAAAAAAAATTATAAACTCACGACCTGTAAAAAATAATCTTCTTATGGATAATTTGGATCCGGAAATGCAGGATTTTTTGGAAAACTTAAGAAGACAAAAAGGGACAAATAAAATATAATATAGGGAAATAACCATTTACCAAAAAGGAAGAATTAAATGAATAATATAACACATGAAGAAAATAATGAAGATAAATTTAGTTGTTTATCCGATGAGGACGTTATTAAAAAAATAAGACATGGTGATTTGGAAGCACAGGAATTTTTGTTTGATAAATATAAATATCTTGTAAAATTAAAATCTCGTACATACTTTCTTATGGGCGCAGATAAAGAAGATATTATTCAAGAAGGAATGATAGGTTTTTATAAAGCTATAAGAGATTATCAGCCTAAAAAGAATAACTCATTTAAAGGTTTTGCGGAGCTTTGTATTACAAGACAAATTATATCAGCTATAAAAGCCTCAAACAGACAAAAACATATCCCTTTAAACTCTTATATTTCTTTAAATAAACCTATAAGTTCAGATGAAGAAAATGAAGATACTTATATTGATTTATTAAAAGAAAGTGAAAATAATAATCCTGAAACTGTTTATATTGGGCTTGAACAAAAAGCTTTTATAGAACAAAATATAAAAAAACTTTTAAGTACTTTTGAATCAAAAGTTTTGGAATATTATTTACAGGGAAAATCCTATGCAGAAATTTCGGTATGCACCAATAAACCAGAAAAATCTATTGATAATGCTCTTCAGAGAATAAAAAAGAAAATAGAAAAGTTTTTAAGCAATAAATACGAAAATATATATTAATGAAAAGTCTGGATATCTTGTTTTTAGATATCCAGTTTTTTATGCTTAAAATTTTAAAAATTAAAAATTATTATGTAGTTTTTTATAACAAAATAGTAGTATATAAATTGAAGGGAGGTAAACAAATGATGGAAGATGATAAAATTATAGAATTATTTTTTTTGAGATCTGAAAGGGCTATATATGAACTTAATAAAAAATATGGGCGAATATGTTATAAAATTTCATATAACATTTTAAACAATATTGAGGATACAGAAGAATGTATAAATGAGTCATACTTTGGAATTTGGAATAAAATTCCTCCGGAAAAACCTAATCCTTTAATAGCTTATATATGTAAAGTTGTAAGAAATATTTCTTTAAAACTTTACTATAAAAAATGTGCTATAAAAAGAAACAATAAATATAATTCTTCTTTTGATGAAATAGGGGATATTTTCCCTTCAAAAGAAACTGTTGAGACAGAATTTCAAGCTAAAGAAGCAGTAGAGATAATAGAAGAATTTTTAGAAAAGTTATCAAAAGAAAATCGTATAATTTTTTTAAGACGATACTGGTTTTTAGATTCTTATGCAGATATTTCAAAATATATTGGTCTTAGTGAAAAAAATATATCTGTTAGACTAACGCGAATGAGGAAACAAATAAAAAAGCATTTTCTAAAAAGAGGTGTAATTATATGACCGAAAGAACTTTTTTTGAAGCTATGGGAAAAATTAATGATAAATATGTTGTTGAAGCAATGGATATTATTTACGAACAAAAGATAGATAAGCATAAGTTATTATTTAGAAAACGTAATTTTGTGGCTTGTTTTGTTGTATTTATATTAGTAATAACTTTATCTTTGGGAATTACTTTAGCTGTAAACGCTAATTTCAGACAAGCATTTATTTCTTTCTTTTTTCCAAAGTATACAAAAGTAGAATTAATTGAAATAGATGAAGGGCATAAGACAGGTTCTTTTGATTTAACTGATACATTATTTACTTTTTTTGAAAAATTTAATGATGAAGATATTGGAAATGGGGTAAAAGTAAAAAAAGAAAATGGGTTTGAATATAAAGTTATAAGTCAAACAGAAAATTCTGTAGAAATATTAGCAGAGTGCGATGTAGATAATAAAAGCCTTTTTGTTAAATTGGAAAGAAAACCGTATAAAGAAACAACCGGGATATGGCAAGTGGTAGGTTATCAAATTACCGATAAAGATATATTTGATAAATAATGTATAAGTATAAAAAAGATTTTAAAAGATTTATATATAGACAAATATTAAAATTTAATATATATTTTAAGAAATAAAAAAAGCTGCTAACGGGATTTGAACCCGTGACCTCCGCCTTACCAAGGCGACGCTCTACCTACTGAGCCATAGCAGCATACCTAAAACACTTAGAGAATTTTATCATATCATTATTTAATAGTCAATATATTTTATGATAATTTTAGCATTTTAGACCGGAGGTAAATATGGATTTCAGACCTTGTATTGATATACATAATGGGAAAGTAAAACAAATAGTAGGGAGCAGTCTTACTGATAAAAATGACTATGCAAAAGAAAATTTTGTATCTGATAAAGACGTATCATATTTTGCAAAATTATATAAAGATAATAATCTTTTTGGTGGGCATATAATTATTTTAAACCATAAAACTTCTTCTTATTACGAAGAAGATAAAAAACAAACAATAAATGCTCTTAAAACATTTCCGAATGGATTAATGGTTGGTGGGGGAATAAATCTTTCTAACGCTAAGGAATTTATAAACTATGGTGCATCACATGTTGTTGTTACATCTTTTGCATTTTCAGATGGAAATATAAATCTTAACAATATAAAAGAATTAGTTTCTATTATAGGTAAAGAAAAACTTGTACTTGATTTAAGCTGTCGTTTTAAAAATGATGGATACTATATTATGACTGACAGGTGGCAGAAGTTTACCAATATAAAAATAAACGAAGAAAATATTAACTTTCTATCATCTTTTTGTGATGAATTTATGATTCATGCCATAGATTCAGAAGGCAAAAATAGTGGAATAGAAGAAAATTTGATTAAAGAACTTTCTTTATATTCTTCAAATAAAATAACATACGCAGGGGGTATTTCATCTTTAGAGGATATAAAGAAAATAAAATATATTTCAAACGGAAAAATGGATATTACGATAGGAAGTTCGTTAGATATTTTTGGTGGAAAATTAAATTTTTATGATGTAATAAAAGAATGTAAAGAATAAAAAGAAAACCGAGAAAAATTCTCGGTTTTTTTAATAAATAAATTATTTTAAGTTAGCTTTTGCTGTATTAACAAGTGATGTGAAAGCTGCTGCATCAGAAATTGCAAGGTCAGCAAGCATTTTTCTGTTGATGTTAACACCTGCAAGTTTTAAACCATGTGTAAGCTGGCTGTAAGAAATGTTGTTCATTCTAGCAGCTGCATTAATTCTTGTGATCCAAAGTCTTCTGTAGTTTCTCTTTGTCTGTTTTCTGCCAACGAAAGCGTATGACATAGCTTTCATAAGAGCCTGTTTAGCACATCTGTACTGTTTGCTTCTTGCTCCGAAGTAGCCTCTAGTTAATTTTAAAACTTTTTTATGTCTTTTTCTCGCATTTAAAGCGCCTTTTACTCTTGCCATTATTTAAATCCTCCTATCATTAAAATTCTCGGTAAATTAAGCGTATGGAATAAGTTTTTTCTTGATGCTGTTTTCAACTGTAGGTGAAACAAGTGTAGCATGTCTTAAATTTCTTTTTCTCTTTGTAGTTTTCTTTCCGAGAATATGCTGTGTATTGGATTTATTTCTTTTAATTTTTCCTGTAGCTGTTAATTTAAAGCGTTTTGCTGCTGCTTTTTTTGTTTTTAATTTAGGCATTTTTAAATCCTCCTCGTATAGTCACTGTAAACTTAATTTTTAGGTGCAAGTATCATAATCATACTTCTTGCTTCCATTTTAGGTGCTTTATCAACTACACCGTATTCATTAACGTCATTAGCAAAATTTTCAAGTATAACTGTCCCAACTTTAGAGTTGCCGATCTCACGACCTCTGAAGCGAACGCAAACTTTAACTTTGTCGCCGTCTTTTAAGAACTCTATAGCTTTTTTTACTTTAACCTGGATATCATGTGTATCAATGCTTGGAGACAAGCGTAATTCTTTGACATCAACAGTTTTTTGTTTTTTCTTGGCTTCTTTTTCTTTTTTAGCCTGGTCAAACTTATATTTTCCGTAGTCCATAATACGACAAACAGGTGGTTTTGCAGTAGGGGCAATCTTAACAAGGTCAAGTTTTCTTTCGTCAGCAATTTGCTGCGCTTCTCTGCTTGAAAGAATTCCAAGCTGTTCCCCATCTTCACCGATAAGTCTGATTTCTTTGTCTTTTATTTGCTCATTGATCATTAACTCAGTAATAGCCGAGCACCTCCTATAACATAAATAAAAAAATAAGTGGATAGAAGACTATCCACTAAAATACACAATGAGAGCGCAGAAATATTGCACCGCCAAAAAGTATTAACCCTAGCTGCCCTTGCAGTAAGGTGAGAAGTGGATACTTCTACTTGTTTCAAATACTAAAAAAGTATATCATTTTATAAAAGTTTTGTCAATAAGTTTATTAATAATTTTTATAAATATATATACGTTTTCATATATTTACAAACTTAGGCTCAAAACAATAAACCTATTTTAATATTATATCATATTTAAACTATTTAGTAAACAAGAAACACAGGTGCAAACAGCACCTGTGTTTTTTACTCAGCTGAATTCATCATATTTTCAATAAAAATTCCATAACCTTTGGTTGGATCGTTTACAAAAACGTGTGTTAAAGCACCTATAAATTTATCGTCTCTAACAATAGGAGATCCACTCATACCTTGTACAATACCGCCGGTTTTATCAAGAAGTCGTTTGTCTGTAATTTCTACAACCATACTTTTATCCGGTTTTTTATCACTTAATGAAAAGTTTGAAATATTAATTTTGTATTTTTCAACTTTTCCAGTAACAATATCGGTTAAAAGATAAGCTTCTCCTTCTGTAACCTCATTTTTTAATGCAATTTTATAACTTTGAGTGTCAATTTCAGAAAGAGCATGTGAGTTTAACTTTCCATAAACGCCCGTATTACTATTTTTATAAACTTCTCCGTATATATCTTTTTTGTCAAGTTTTCCGAGAATTTCACCAGGGCTTCCTTTTTCACCTTTAAGAATTCCTTGAGGATTTGCATTTGTGACAATTCCGTCGTTAACAATTATTAATCCGCCAGTATCTACATCATATATACCATGGCCCAATGCACCGAAAGAATAGGTTTTTTCATCAACATAGGTAAGAGTACCAATACCTTGTGTACTGTCACGAACCCAAGCTCCCAATTTATAAACATTATCTTCACAAAGAACAGGAACAATAGTTTCGTTTATAACAGTATCGTTTCTTTGAATAACAAGATTAAGATGTTTATTACCTTCACTTGATAAAAGATTTATTAAATCCTCTTTTTTATTCATTTTTTTCTGATTAGCAGATAGAATAAGGTCACCAGATTTTAAAATACCTTCACAAGGACTTTTTTCATTTCCTGAAATGTCAACAACATTTCCTGTACCTAAAACTATAAGTCCTCTTGATGTAACGCTAATACCTACCATTTTGCCTCCGGGTATAAGCGTTTTATCTGGGATAGAGGAAATATTTACTTTTTTTATAGGAACACCAAAAGCAGATAATGTAACATTTCCGTTTCCAGTACCATTTATTTTAACAGAAACAGAATTATCAAGTGTAACTTTTATATTATTTTCTACTGGTTTATTATTAACATTAACAGCTGCAACATTTTCGGTTTCTATTTCTGCGGTAATAGGAAATAGAATATCAAATTTTTGTTCTTTACCATCAATAAAACTTATATTTGAGGGTATTGAATAAATTAAAGCAAATGAAATAAAAATAATACAAAATAAAAAAGAAAATAAAAAAACAATCCAATTCCTTATTCTATATTTCAAGCGAAACACTTTCCTTTCGTTTTTTTATAACATATCAATAAGAATAATTTTTCCCTAAGACGTTTTTTTATACATAAAGAGTATAGAAAAAATGTTATTATTTTTAAAAGGAAAGTGTAAAAATTTTATTCAAAAATACTTTCTCTGCCTAAAATTTTACTATTATAGTATTCGTATAAATATATTCCCATAAATGAACCTGCAATATTAACAACATTATCAAAACCTAAACCTTGTAAAGCCATACATGCGTTATAACTTCTTTTTCCAGTTTGGCAATATACATAAATAGTTTTATCTTTAGGAAGTTCATTTGCACGTTGTCTAAGCTCGGAAAGAGGTAAATTTACAGAATTTTTAATGTGGGACATCATATATTCAATTTCTTCCCTAACATCAAGTATAAATTCGTTTTCTTCAACAAGTTTGCGTGCAGCATAAACAGGAACTTCTTTAAATTTACCCTGAAGTACATTAAGTCCGACTAAAGCGGCAATATTAACGACATCTCTTGCGGTACTATAAATAGGTGAATAACAAAGTTCAAGTTCTTTAAGGTCAAAAAGTGTACCGCCCATAGTAATCATAGTTGCAATTACGTCTATTCTTTTATCAACATTTCCTTTACCTATAGCTTGAGCACCCAAAATTCTTCCAGTAGGGTATTCAAAAAGAAGTTTAAAATGTATCATAGAATTGTCTGGCATTATACTTACTTTATCAGGAGCAATTATATAAACAAATTGATAAGGAATATTTGCGGCTTTTGCAGCTCTTTCATTAAGTCCTGTAGAAGCAGCATTAAGATTAAATATTTTTATTACAGAAGAACCTATAACGCCAGTTCTGTTATTTGTGATGTTATAAATATGGTCAGCAACAATTCTTGCCTGTCTTTGTGCAGGTCCGGCCAAAGGAAGTCTTGCAGGAGAGTGTGTAAGTTCGTTAAATACCTCTATTGCATCTCCGACAGCATAGATGTCAGGATCGTTTGTTTGATAATTATAATTAACTTTTATACCTCCGGTTTGTCCTATTTCAAGTCCCGCAGAAACAGCAAGTTCTGTATTAGGGAAAACACCTATTGCATAAATAAGCATTTCTGTTTCCACTTCAATACCTGATGTTAATTTAACTTTGTCTTCAAAAATTTCGCATACTTTATTATTTAAAATAAGATTAATTTTATTATCTGATATTTCTTTATGAAGAAGCTGTGCCATGTCATAATCAAAAGGTCCCATAACCTGGTTTTGTGATTGTATAATAGTAACCTGTTTTCCTGAAATTGCAAGATTTTCAGCTACTTCTATGCCAATAAAGCCGCCACCTACAACAGTTATTTTATTAATATTGTTGTTGTCAATATATTCTTTTATTGAAACAATGTCTACAACATTTCTTACTGTAAAAATTTGTCTTTTGTCTGCTCCCGGAACATCTTTTGGGAATATAGGATCTGCACCTGGAGAAAGAACAAGTTTATCATAACTTTCTTCATATATTTCGCCTGTTTGTAATTTTTTTACAGACACTTTTTTATTTTCACGATCAATTTTAATTACTTCTTGTTCTACTCTTGCATCTATATTATATTGTACTTTGAATTTGGTAGGGTTCATCATTAGTAATCGGTTGCTGTTATCAACAACGCCACTAAGGTAGTATGGCAATGCACAGTTGGAAAAAGATACATGAGGTCCTTTTTCAAACATTATAATTTCAGCCTGTTCATCAAGTCTTCTTGCTCTTGCAGCAACAGTAGCTCCTCCGGCAACACCGCCGACAATCAATATTTTTTTTCCCATATAAATTCACCTATCCTTTGCATCTTTAGCTTTAAAATATATTTTAATTATATCAAATACTTTGTAAAAATCACATATAAAATTATATATAATTAATTATTTTAAAAAAATTTGTCTAAATCTCAAAATAAAGAATTTAAAAAATATTTTAATATTTAAGCATTTATTATATTTTATGTGTTTAAAATATATTATCAAGACAAGGGGGAATCAAATGAGAAACAAAAATATAAAATATTTTTATTATATCGTCATGTTAACTTTTTTAGGTTTAATTTTAGGATTAAATTATCCTAATTTTATAACACGGGACGGATTTTTAATAGAATATATAATTGAAAAAAATGATAATACTGCCTTATTTAATATTTTTTATGATTACATAAATTTTTTATTAATTGTATTTTTGGCGGGTTTTTCTGTTTACAGCAGATATATTTGCTTAAGTTCAATTTTTATAAAAAGTTTTCTCTTAGGTGTTTCTTTTTCAGTTTCTTTAAGACCGTATGTTATAAACAATTTATCAATTTATGAATGTATAAAATATTGTGTAACAAACTTGTTTACAAAATATTTTTTAATAATACCCCTGTATGTGATTTTTACATATATATGCGTTTTGTATAAAACGGAAAGAAATTATTTTAATAAAACTAAAAATAACCGTATTAAAAAATATATTTTGTTTTTAGGCATAAGTATATTTATTTGTTTTTTTAACACTCTTTTTGTATACTTTGTAGTTTGATTTTTAATATATATAATGTAAATATTTTTTTAAAAAATTGTTTTTACAAAAGATTTTTTATTGTAATAAATTAAAAAGTAATATATAATTGATAATTGTAAATCTTAAAATAGAATAATTTGGAGATGATAATCTTGTTTAATACACATAAAATTGGTAGAAATGACCCTTGTTGGTGCAAAAGTGGTTTAAAATATAAAAATTGTCACGAAAGTTTTGATCAGAAAATTGCAGATTATAAAAAACACGGCGTTCCTGTGCCAAGAAGAGATATGATAAAAACAAAAGAACAAATAGATGGTATTAGAGAAGCTGGATTGATAAATACAGCCGCTCTTGATTTGGTTGAAAGAGAAATAAAAATAGGAATGTCAACAGAAGACATAAATACAATGGTTCATAACTTTATTACAGAACGTGGAGGGATACCTGCAACACTTAATTATGAAGGTTTCCCAAAAAGTTTATGCACATCTTTAAATGATGAAATATGTCACGGTATACCTGATAAAAATGTTATACTTGCTGATGGCGACATTATTAATGTTGATATTACAACAATATATAACGGTTATTATGCAGATGCTTCAAGAATGTTTATGCTTGGAAACGTTAAACCTGAGGTTAAAAAGTTTGTAGAAGTTGTAAAAGAATGTTTTGAGCTCGGTGTTAAAGCCGTAAAACCTTGGGGAAGACTTGGAGATATTGGTGATGCTATAAATACTCATGCAAAAAAACATGGTTATGTTGTTGTAAGAGATATAGGCGGCCATGGTGTAGGAATAAAATTCCATGAGGACCCTTATGTATGTCATGTTGGTAAAGAGGGAACAGGAATGTTACTTGCACCAGGAATGGTATTTACTGTTGAACCTATGATAAATATGGGTAAAGAAGAATTTTATGTTGATGAAAAAAATGGGTGGACTGTTTATACAGTGGACGGTATGCCTTCTGCACAATTTGAAGTTACACTTGCTGTTCTTGAAGATGGTATAGAAATTCTTACCCACTAATTAATAAAAAAGGGGGATTAAAAAATGAAAAAAGATTATTATATGCTTTGGCTAAAAGAATTGACAGGGCTTAAATTATCTTTTATAAAAATTCTGCTGGACCATTTTAAAACAGCAGAAAATATTTTTAATGCCTCTAAAAAACAATTAAAAGAAGTAAAAGGTTTTGGAGATGCTTCTATTTCAAAACTTTTAAATTCAAAGGATTTGGATAAATTAGAAGCCATTATTAAAAAAATTGAAAGTAATAATATTGAATATATTTCAATAGAAAATGATAAATATCCGTATCTATTAAAGATTATTGAAGATCCGCCTTTAGCACTTTATGTAAAAGGGAATATGATAAATGATGATATAGATAAAATTGCTGTTATAGGATCAAGAAGATGTTCTGAATATGGGGAAATTGCAGCAACAAAAATTTCTAAATCTTTATCAGACAATAATATAGTTGTTGTAAGTGGAATGGCAAGAGGAATAGATTCTTTTGCGCATATGGGAGCATTAAAAGGAAATGGTAATACTATTGCTGTTTTAGGATCTGGTATAGATGTTTGTTATCCTCCTGAAAATGAAAATCTTATGAATAAAATTATAGAAAGAGGATGTGTAATATCGGAATATCCTTTGGGAACTCCTCCATATCCTGCTAATTTTCCTAAAAGAAACCGAATTATAAGTGGTTTATGTAAAGCTGTTATAGTTGTAGAAGCTTCTTTAAAAAGTGGATCAATTATAACAGTTGAAAATGCACTTCATGAAGGAAGAGATGTATTTGCTGTTCCTGGAAATATTACCAGTATTTTAAGCGAAGGAACAAACAAACTTATAAAAGAAGGGGCCGGAGTTGTATCAAATATAAATGATATAAAGGATATTTTATATGAAATGGGAATAGAATATACTGCGGTAGAAAAAAAGGAATATATAGATAAATTTACATCAAAAGAAAATAATGGAGATTATTTACTTCTTGACGAAAAAGAAAAAGAAGTGTATAGTCTTATGAGCTTAGAACCTATACCAGAATATGAAATTGAAGAAAAAACAAAAATAGATGTAAAAGATTTGTCTTATATTCTTACAATTCTTGAAATCAAAGGATTTATAACCAAATTACCTGGAGACAGATATATAAAATCACTGTAAGGATGATGAAAATGGCTAATACTGTAAAAAAAGACACAAAAAAAGAAACTAAAAAAGAAGTAAAAAAGAAAAATTTAATTATAGTTGAATCACCCGCAAAAGCTAAAACAATAAAAAAGTTTTTAGGACCCAATTATGTAATAGAAGCTTCTATGGGACATGTTAGGGATTTACCTAAGAGTCAGCTTGGAATAGATATTGAAAATGATTTTGAACCTAAATATATTACTATAAGAGGAAAAGGTGAGCTTCTTGCAACTTTAAGATCAGAAGTTAAAAAAGCAGATAAAATTTATCTTGCAACTGACCCTGACCGTGAAGGAGAAGCAATAAGCTATCATCTTTATCATGCTTTAAATTTGGAAGATAAAAATTTTAGCAGAATTACATTTAATGAAATTACTAAAAATGCAGTTAAAAAATCCATAAAAGAAGCAAGAGACATAGACATGAAACTTGTAAATGCACAGCAGGCACGACGTATAATTGACAGAATTGTTGGTTATTCTTTAAGCAGTCTTTTGTGGGAAAAAGTAAAAAGCGGTTTAAGTGGTGGACGTGTTCAGTCAGTTGCTCTTAAACTTATTTGTGATAAGGAAGAAGAAATTAATAGTTTTATACCTGAAGAATACTGGACTTTGGATACAGAACTTAAAACTTCAAAAGGTAAAAATTTTGTAGTGAAGTTTTATGGAGAAAATGATAAAAAGCAGGAAATAAGATCAGAAGATGAATGTAATGATATAAAAGATTATATTTTAAAAAATCCTTTTGTCGTTTCATCTATTATAAAAAGCGAAAAGTCAAAAAATCCACCTGCCCCTTTTACAACAAGTACACTTCAGCAGGAAGCAAGTAAACAGCTTAACCTCTCTGCTCAAAAGACTATGATGGTAGCTCAACA
>CALWSX010000115.1 GCA_944384285.1 uncultured Lachnospiraceae bacterium | reverse complement strand
ATCGTCATCTATTACAAGCACTTTATTTTTTATCAAATTGCAACTCTCCTTAGTAAAATTCTAATTATTATATTTTTATTATACACTAAAAAAATTAAAATTAAATTAAAAAATAAAAAATCCGACTTGGGGTAAAGTCGGATAAAAGGGTATTGGGGTGAAAATAGCATCACCTATTAGCTGTACATCTATATATACGGGGTCCTTTTTAAAAAGTTTAGAATATTTTAAAAATTTTTACACATAATAAAAAAAAATATTTTTGGAGGCAAAAATGAATAAGAAAGATAGAAAAATACGCATTTTTTCAGGGTTAGTAATTATATTCATTGCAGGAATTATATTTTTTGGCTCAAAATTTTTCGGAAAAAAAGATAATACAGATAATTTTTTAAACGAAAGAAATGTTACGGATATATTATATGCAGAAAATTATGAAAAAATAAATATTGAAAATACATCAAATGATTATGATGAAATATCTTCTCTGTATATTTGTAAAGATAATAATGAAAAAACAACAGGATATATAGTTTTTACAGATGTAAAAGACGATACTTTAGCGGTAGCTTTTGATGATAAATGTGAAACAATTAAAAACTTACAATTATTCAGAGAAAAAAACAGTAAAACAAATAATATTGATACTAATGTTTTAAAAGAAACTCTATTAAACAAACCTGTGCCTATAAAAATTTTAAATTCTTCATATAATATTGGATATAATGATGGAAATTTCCGTGAAAAAAGTAAATCATACAATAGTGAAGGTTACTTGACAGAAGTTACAATTAATATATCTGATGGTAAAATAAAAGATGTTAATTGGGACGAGCTTGATAAAAATGGAGTAAGTAAAAAAAATCTTTCTATTAAAAATGAATATTCAAATAACTCCCTTGGAAAACTTAGATGGCATGAACAGGCAGAACTGGCAGAAGAAGAACTTATAAGAATCCAAGACCCTAAGGAAATTAAAATTGATGATATGGGAAGAATTGTTTCCATTGAAAACTTTACTATAGATGCCAAACCATTTTTAGAACTTGCTCAAAAATGTATTGAAAAATCCGAAAAAAGTATTACGGAAAACTATGATCCCCTTCTCCTTTCAGAAAATTATGTACCTGTAATAAACGGAATTAATATTTCATGCGATTTTGTAAAAGAAAATTTTTCAGGTTAATTTAAACGCATAAAAAAGCAAGGTCTAAAAGACCTTGCTTTTTTTTATTATTTACAATCTCTGTTACATCTATTATTATTTGAACATGCTGATTTACCCGGAGGTGCGAAAACATTCATTGGGAACTCAATTTTATTAAAGATTTCGCATGGATCTACACATGTGTTTTCTGATACCGGTTTTTCTTCCGGGATACAAAATCCTGAACTTTCTACAAGAAGGTTTACAGGTCTGAAAAGTTTAATAATTGAGAACAAACCAATAGTTACATATACTTCTACAGGCTGAGATGGTCCGCTCATCTTACCGTTTGTTAAAGTATTGCATGGATTACAGTCGATAGTTCCGCAGCCGCAACCTGAATTGCATCCTGTATTACATGAATTGCATGTATTGCATGTATTACATCTGTTATTAAAACATGGATCACAGCATGGGTCACAGCATGGATCACAGCATGGATCGCAACATGGATCACAACATGGATCACATACAGGTACAAATCTCATACATGCTGCAAGCGCTACAGCTTTTGCTTCAACTGATGCATAAGGGCCTTCTGATACTACAAGCTGGTCTGAATTAACAATATCTGAAGTCATAACAGTTCCTGTTTCATCAGAACCATATAATGTCACACTTACTTTATATGAGCTTGTTCCGGTTGTTTCACAGATTTCACAGCCATTTCCATCTTTGAAAATAAGTCTATACACAAATGTATATCTTATTTCAACATCCCAATATCCACATTTAAATGGATTTTTCTTTTTATCAACAACCTGTATTTTTGAGATTTTTAAATCCTTCATCATTACGCTTCTTGCATTAGGTGGTGGAGTAATGTTTTCTCCAATTTTCTGATTACATCCACCTATACATGATACTACTTTACTTGGTCCTAATACTTCAGGATTTAAACAATTTTGTAATCTACACTGATCATAAACTTTATAAGATATGATACATTGATCGTTAGTTTTCTGACAACAGTCAAATGAATTAGCCTCAAGTTCAAAATTTCCCATAGTTATCCTCCAAAAAATCTTTTGTTATATTCTATGAGAAATATTTATATTGGTGATAGTTTTCAAAGAATTATTCAGAAAACAAAGCTTTTGCAAAATCTTCTGAATTAAATGGCTGTAAATCATCTAATCCTTCGCCAACACCAATATATTTTACAGGTATATTAAGCTCTGATTTTATGGCTACTACTATACCGCCTTTTGCAGTTCCGTCAAGCTTTGTAAGAACAATACCTGAAATTTCTGCAACCTCGGAGAAAAGTTTTGCTTGTTGGAGAGCATTTTGACCTGTTGTCGCATCAAGTACAAGTAAAACTTCTTTTCTTGCTTCTGGATACTCTCTGTTTATTACTTTTGAAATTTTCTTAAGCTCGTCCATAAGATTTTTCTTGTTATGAAGACGTCCTGCAGTGTCACAAATAAGAACATCTATTTTTCTGTTTTTAGCTGCATTTACCGCATCAAAAACAACTGCTGCCGGATCACTGTTTTCTTCATGTCTTATTACATCAACATTAACTCTTTTGCCCCAAATTTCAAGCTGGTCTATTGCAGCTGCTCTGAATGTATCAGCCGCTGCAAACATTACTTTCTTTCCTTGTTTTTTATAATTGTTTCCTATTTTTCCAATCGTTGTAGTCTTTCCTACTCCGTTTACACCTATAACAAGCATTACCAAAGGATATTCTTCTGTTTCAGTTTCTTTTTTCTCATCTTTCATAAGTTCGCTAATTTCTTCAGCAAGAAGCTCTTTAATATCTTTTGGATCAGTTGTTCTTTTTAATTTAACTTTTTTTCTTAAATTTTCTATAATGGTTTCTGTTGTTGTTACTCCCATGTCTGCCATTATAAGAACTTCTTCAAGTTCTTCAAACAAATCTTCGTCAATTTGAGTAAAACTTCCTA